>JAFWFB010000063.1 GCA_017512625.1 Erysipelotrichaceae bacterium | reverse complement strand
GGAAGTCGATGACTACAACCGCAAAAACGGCCGTCTGACTACCGATGATGCGAAGGATACCATCCTTAACGATATCCGCAGCAGTGGAGTCGATGCTTCCGGTATCGATACCACCCTGCTTGTAGAAGATAACAAAGTTACTTCCCTGTCTGAAGAGCTGGAAAAGATCGACGCAGTTACTCAGGAGATCCACGAATCACTGACCAGAAACGTTGAGCAGAGATCATTCGATGATGTCCGCTTCGTTGAACAGGTCGATGAGCCGGTCACTGAAAAGGAAGCTGAGCCGGTTATCGAAGAATCTGTCGTTGAACCGGTAGTTGAACCTGTCGAAGAAGCGACAGTAGTAGAAGAACCTGAACCGGTTAAAGCCGTTGAAGAGACTGTCGCAGAACCGGTCAAGGAAGAGGTTTTGGCTACACCGGCCCCTGAAGCAATCGAAGAAGATACGATCCGTTTATCTTTCGATACAACAACTGCACCGGTAGAAGAAAGCCCTGTTGAAACTGAAACCAAGCCACAGGAAGCTGAAACTACCATCATGCTCGATCCGATGAAGATGAAGGCAGCCGACAATAAGCCGAGTGCTGAGGATTACATCGAAGAGACAGCATCCCAACAGATCAACAATACCATCCTGACCATCCAGTCCATGGTCCAGAACCAGGAAGAGGAAAAGGAAGAAGAGGATGATGAAGTTGACGAGTATCGTCCAAACAAGATCCTGAATATGATCCTGATCGTCCTTATCATCGCCCTGATCGGCGTGCTCGGTGTCATCGGCTATTGGATCCTGTTAGCAAGAGGTATTATCTGATAATGGCAATAAATATCGCGATCGACGGTCCAAGCGCCGCCGGAAAATCAACGATTGCTGAAATGCTGGCCGAAAAATATCACATGGTCCATCTGGATACCGGTGCGATGTATCGGTTGGTAGCATATAAGGCAACCAAGTTAGGCATCGACTATGATGATGAAGATGCCCTGGAAGATATGATTTTTCATACCTCCATCAAGATGGAACCTGATGGCTCCATGTATCTGGATGGAGAACCTATCACATCCGAACAGATCAGGACCGATGAGATGTCCATGGCTTCCAGTGCCGTGTCCAGACATAAGAAAGTCAGAGCTGCTTTGGTAGCGATGCAACAGGAGATATCCAAGGATAAGGGATATATCCTCGATGGCCGGGATATCGGCACAGTCGTCTTAAAGGATGCGGAAGTAAAGATCTTTTTGGTAGCCAGCGCGGAAGCCCGCGCCAGACGCCGTATCAAGCAGAATCTGGAAAAGGGTCTGGAAGTAAAGGATTTCGAAACAGTCTTAAAAGAGATCCAGGAAAGAGATCTGCAGGACAGCACCCGCGAAAATTCACCGCTGGTCAAGGCTGATGATGCCATTGAGGTGGATAACAGCGATGGTACGCTGGAAGAACTGCTTGATAAAATATCCGTTTATGTCGATAAAGCATTATTGCAATAATGCTTTTTAATTGAAAGGAGTGATTCGATGATCGATGGTGTAATTGCCCTGGTAGGCAGACCTAATGTCGGTAAATCGACTGTTTTTAATCGTCTTCTGGAACAGCGGGTAGCCATCGTTGATGATGCTCCGGGCGTTACCAGAGACAGGATCTATGGTGAATGCGAGTGGCTGAGCAAAAAATACCGGATCATCGATACCGGCGGTTTTAAGCTGGATGATGCTCCGTTCCAAAAGGAGATCAATGCTCAGGTAAGCATTGCGATCGATGAGGCTGATGTCATCGTCTTTTTGACCTCCGGAAAGGAAGGCATCACCAGTGAGGACATGATCGTTTCCCGACTGCTCAAGAAAAGCGATAAGCCGGTCATCGTAGCCGTCAATAAGACGGATGATACCCATCTGATCGCCAATACCTATGAATTCTATAAGCTGGGATTTGAAGATGTCATTCCGGTATCAGGCATCCATGGCATCGGAATCGGCGATCTGCTCGATAAATGTGTCGGACTGATGCCGGAAAAGAAGCAGGACAGTACCGAAGGAATGATCCGCTTTGCGATCATCGGCCGTCCTAATGTCGGAAAATCATCCCTGACCAATGCCTTCCTCAAACAGGACAGAGTCATCGTCAGTGATATCGAAGGAACGACCAGAGATGCGATCGATACCATGTTTGAACATGACGGACGCAAATATGTCGTTGTAGATACTGCCGGCATCCGTAGAAGAGGAAAGGTGTATGAGGATATTGAAAAGTATTCCGTACTAAGAGCTAAAAACGCCATCGAAAGGGCTGATGTCATCCTGATGATGCTTGATGCCGCCACCGGTATCATCGAGCAGGATAAGCATGTTGCCGGACTGGCCTTTGAAGAGAAAAAACCGGTCATCATCGTATACAACAAATGGGATACGGTCATCAAGGATGAGATCCGAAAGAATTTTGCCTATCTCGATTTTGCACCGATCGCTTTTGTAAGTGCCCTTAAGTCTTCCAGGATCGATACCTTGCTGCCGCTGATCGATGAAGTCTATGATTATGCTAAGCTGCGCATCAAGACCAATGTTTTAAATGAAGTCATCCTGGATGCTCAGCTGCGTTCCCCGGCTAAGACCCATAATGGCAAGAAACTCAAGATCTATTATGCCTCCCAGGTCGCGATCGAACCAACTACCTTCGTACTGTTTGTAAACGATCCGGAATTGATGCATTTCAGCTATCAGCGCTACATCGAGAATTCCATCCGGGATGCCTTTGAATTCAAGGGCGTACCGATCAATATCATCGCCCGGAAAAGAGAAAGTGTCTAAATCAAGGAAGTGATAAACTTCCTTTTTTAATCCCTTAAAATAACTTAAAATTATATTGTGATCAGTTTAAACATTACCAGTTGCTATACCCTGCTTGAATCGACCATCAG
>JAFWFB010000004.1 GCA_017512625.1 Erysipelotrichaceae bacterium | reverse complement strand
TCTTTTTTTATTTATAGTAATGAGTTGTAGATTATGAAGATGGTCGGATAGATCAGTGCCAGGATGATGAAGATGATCACTGAGATCCGGGAAAAGAAAAGAGCAAAGACATACGATGACTGGGGATTCCGGTTGATCCTGATAAAGCGGATCGGACGATAGACGATGATCACCATGCCTAAGACAAACAATACCAGGAATAAGATGACAGCTATATTAGCGTAAGCTGACTGTACCAGCCATATCACCAGCAGGAAGAAACCGTTGAAGATGATATGGATGAAGACCGCCGGATGGATCGAACGATACCTGGCAGTAACATAAGCCAGAAAGATCGATAATACAAAGGCCAAGATCATCTCACCTGCTCTTTGAGTCATCAAAGAGAAAAGCAGGGAGGAAGTAAACATGCCGAACATGGTTCCGTATTGGCTAAGGGCTTTATAGATGACGCCACGGAATACGAACTCCTCAATGATCGGGGTACCGATGACAAACAAGAAGATATAGAGATAATTATTGAAGTAATCTTCTCCTTTATTAAGACCGATCGGATAAAGGATCTCCCCCTCGATCGGTAAGACGATATTCACATAGGAGAGGATGAAAATGACAAAGGATGTCAGACAGATAAAGATTATCGTCAAAGATATGACATCGGTCATGGAGATATGGGGAATGACAAACATCTCGGAAAGACGGATATCGAATACCTTCATCAGGATAAAGAACGGGATCATAGAACCTAACAGAATGATGATGTATTTGATTCCAACGACCAGATAAGTGTAATCCACTCTGTCAAAGTTAAGTCCCAGGGTACTTAAAAACTCGTCAGTAATGACGTTATTGAGGATAATTACAACACCAAGATAAAGGATCATTACCAGACCCAGGGTCGTAAACTGACCTTTGGCGTATGATTCACTTACCGCTTTTCGCTTATTTTCTTTCATCCAGCCTAATAATTATATAATAAATAAGTGATAACTAAAATCACCATCATTCTTACAAAAACAGATAAACTTCACATTCAGGTTGGATAATGAATGTGTATGGAGGTATAAACATGAAGAAAACATATCGATTTGCCCTGATCGTTGTCATACTGGCTCTTCTGTCCGGCTTTGTCGGTTCATATTTGGGAAACCAGCTCTATGACAAAAACCATCCAGCTACAATCACAACCAATTCCAATATCCAGGAGGTCCACTATTCAGTTGAAAGCAGTGATCTTAAGACCGGCATCAGTAATGCATACAACACCGTTGTGGAGATCTATGTAAACAGCGATGTCACCTACTTCTTTCAGACCTTTACTACAACCGGTGCCGGATCGGGTGTCATTATCTCCGATGACGGCTATATCATTACCAATAACCATGTGGTAAAGGATGCGAAATCTATTACCATCAAACTGTATAACGGCGAGACCGTGGAAGCTGAACTGGTCGGAACCGATCCAAAGACCGATATCGCAGTAATCAAGGTCGATGCCAAAGATCTGCCAGTCGCCACGCTTGGTGATTCAGGTGCCGTTCAGGTCGGCGATGATGCTTTTGTTATCGGCAACCCGTTAGGTTACGGAATCTCTGCTTCCGAAGGCATTATCAGTGCCAAGGAAAGAGAGATCCAGGTCGACAAGGAGATCATCAATGCCATCCAGACTACAGCAGCCATCAATGGCGGTAACTCCGGCGGCGGACTGTTTAACATCAAAGGAGAACTGATTGGCATCGTCAATTCCAAATCCGGCGGCAGCAATGTCGAAGGCATGGGCTATGCTATTCCGATCAACGAAGCGATCCAGACCGCCAATGACCTGATCCAATATGGTCATGTTAAAAACCGGGCTGCGCTTGGCGTCGGTCTTAGCGATGTTACCAATTACCGTACCGGAGAGACCGGGGTCATGATTGCGGAGATCACGGAAGATGGTGCCGCTGATAAAGCCGGACTTAAAAAAGGTGATCTGATCATCGGCTATAATGATGTCAAGGTCTCTTCCTATGCGGAAGTATCCTATCAGCTTAAACAGTCAAAAGTCGGTGATACGATTAAACTGACGATAAAGCGTGAAGATAAGGAAATGACTTTCGATGTGACCTTGCAGGAAAGCAATTAAGCAAATAAAAAGGTGCTGGACGAAGCACCTTTTTTTATATCCTTTATAGAGAATTATTCAGCTTTTCCTGCACAGCCAAGAACTGTCATGTAATGCTTCAGTTCTTCTTTGTAACCGTTGTAGTAAGCACCGATTGGGTCTGCTGGATTGCCTTCAGCATAAGCCTTATCCAGAGCTTCTCTAGCGCATCTAACCAGGTCAGAGCCTACATTCAGCTTGCATCCGCCGTTAGGGCCGATCTTGCTAAGGATCTCGTCGCCTGAACCTGAACCACCATGGATTACCAGAGGTACATCGACTGCATCTCTTAACTGAGCAAGAAGTTCGAAATCAACGCTTGGTTTGAATCCCTTTGGATATAAACCGTGAACTGTACCAACAGCAACAGCTAAGCAGTCGACTTCAGTTTCCTTAACGTAAGTGATGGCTTCATCAACCTTAGTATAGGTTTTTCTCTTATCTTCATCAGTAAGAACCAAGTGATGTGATTCATCAAGCTTGTCGCCTTCTTTACCATTGGTTCCAACATGACCTAATTCAGCTTCTACTGATTTGCCGATATTGTGAGCGATTCTGACAACTTCAGAAACCTGCTTAACATTCTCGTCATAAGGCAGATAACTTCTGTCAACCATTACAGAGCTACATCCACTCCATAATGCATCAACGATCTTATAGAATTCAGCACCGTGGTCAAGGTTCAAAGCTACAGGAACAGTAGCTTTACGAGCT
>JAFWFB010000062.1 GCA_017512625.1 Erysipelotrichaceae bacterium | reverse complement strand
GACACGGCGGTTCAATTCCGCTCATCTGCTCCATTGAATGTGTAAGTCTTCGAAAGAAGACTTTTTTGTTTTTGAGGCTCCGGGAAAGCTGATGGAAGGCAAAAGAATTATAATGATGATGGGAGGATTATTGTTATGGAAGCAATGGAAAATCTGTTAACTCGCAGGAGCGTACGCAAATACCGCGATGAAGCGATCCCTGAAGATGTTTTGGCCAAAGTCATTGAAGCTGGTACTTATGCACCAACCGCCAGTGGCAAGCAGTCCCCGATCATTATTGCTGTTACCAACAAGGAAGTCAGAGACAGACTCTCCAGAATGAATGCAGCAGTCATGGGTTCGAATTCCGATCCTTTCTACGGTGCGCCGGTCGTATTGGTCGTACTGGCTGATAAAAATAATAGAAACAGGATCTATGACGGATCATGTGTCATGGATAACCTGCTTAACGCTGCCAATGCGATGGGTCTGGGCAGCTGCTGGATCCATCGGGCCAGGGAAGTATTCGAGACTGAAGAGGGCATCAAGATCCTCAAAGATCTAGGCATTGAAGGCGAATACGAAGGAATCGGTAACTGCATCTTAGGCTACACCGATGAAAAGCCGGTACCGGTACCTCGCAAAGAGGGCTATGTCTGGTACATCAGATAATCATCAGTAAAAAAGCAGACCATCTGGTCTGCTTTTGTTTTTTATAGGTATTCCTCGAAATCTTCGTTGATCTTTTTCCAGTAGTTCGCAAATCCCTTATCGATCTTTTCCTTGTTTTCCAGGGATTTGATCCACTTGCTGTAAAAGCCCATCTCTTCCTCCATCATCTCATCGAAGGACTTTTTGGAATTAATGAATCCGGCTTCGGTCAGATCGCGGCTGCGATAGAATTCATCGGTCAGTTCCAGGGAGAAGAGCTTGCGGTTTTGGATCTCACGGACATGCCAGAAATCGCTGGTATCGACTTCAACGCCAAATCTTATCGGCTTATAGATCGAGATGCAAGGACAGGAAGTAGCAGTGACATAGATCTTGGTACCTTCCTTGCTGAAAGCTACGACCATCGAGAAGACGGTATGATCATCGGATCTTCGTCCCGCATGCATGCAGATATTGGTATTGGAACCGCTGTCGACCGCATCCTTGTCGCTATGGGAGCGCATGGTATTGAAGATATCGGTCAGGGTAATGGTATCCAGTTTGAATAGCGAAGCAGTCTTTGTAAGCCTTTTGCGTGATCCGTTAAGCGAAGAGACGAAATCATTGGAATGATTCTTGCGGAAATCGGTCTTTTTCTCATCACACTCATCCGGTTTGCTCAGGCTAAGACAATCGGACAGATTGGCTTGTGTACATTTCTTATATGCCCAATGCTTATTGGCAGTCTCAAGGACATACATATCCTGCTTATCCATGATCAGGAAACAGTTGTTGTGATACAGATTGAAATCAACGGAGTTGCTTCCGCCGACACCGACCTCACTGATCAGTTTGACCATGACATCCAGTGCTTCCCTGGCACTGTTTCCTCTTTCCAGACCCAGTCTGGTAAGATCCATTCCGGTCAATCCCTTTTTCTCGTACCTTCCCTTGGTATAGGCATCGGTCATTCCGATCACCACATCGTGTTCGTTGATGCCCATTTCCGCACCCCAGGTCCAGCTCGGACGGCTGATCAGAATGGCATTGGTCTCCTTTACCTGAGCTATTTCCGCGTTAGCGAGCAGCAAAGTATCCTCTTGTCTGATCTCATGCGGATAGAATTCCAGGTATTGGGCCTCGTTTGGGAAACGATCGCTGTTTTTAGCGAAAAAAGCATTTCCGTTTTTGATTATTCCGATAATGTCTGACATTTAAAAATCACTCTGTTTTCATTATATATAATTAAACCGGAAAGTTAAGCACTATTATTCCAATGAATGATAATCATAATTCTTGAAAAATAGAGAATGCTAAATTAAGATTTCAATATACTTTATGAGCAGACTTTTAGAAATTTTCATCAGTTCCTTTACCAAGATCCTGATACCGGGTCTTCTGATCACCATTCCTTTGACCATCGCCTCTTTTGCGATCGGTTTTGTGATCGCCCTGATCACTGCGATGGTGCAGATCGCTGATATCAAAGTCCTAAGGAAACTGGCCCGGTTCTATGTCTGGATCATCAGGGGAACCCCACTGCTGGTTCAGCTTTATGTAGTATTCTATGGCTTGCCGCATCTGGGTATTCTGATCGCTCCGATCCCGGCGGCGATCATCGTCTTTTCACTCAGCGTCGGTGCCTATGATTCCGAGACTTTAAGATCGGCCATCGATTCGATATCGACCGGTCAGATCGAGGCCGGTTACGCTGTCGGCATGTCCTATGGCCAGATCATGTTCAGGATCGTTTTACCTCAGGCCTTAAGGATAGCTTTCCCGCCGCTTTTCAATTCCCTGATCGGCTTAGTCAAGGATACTTCCTTGGCTGCCAATATCACGGTCGCTGAAATGTTTATGACTGCCCAAAGGATCGTTGCCCGGACTTACGAACCTTTTATCCTTTATATAGAAGTTGCCCTGATCTATCTGATCTTCTGTACAGTCTTGACCAGAGTGCAGGCTTATGGAGAAAGGAAACTGTCAAGCTATGGAGGTGACTAATGGCGATCGTCAAGGTTAATAAGTTGAATAAGACCTATGGTGACCTTCAGGTCCTTAAGGATTTTGACCTGGAAGTAAACCAGGGCGATGTCATCGCGATCATCGGACCTTCCGGATCGGGCAAGACTACGATTCTAAAATGTCTCAATTTCTTTGAAAGGGCCGATAGTGGAACCATGGAATTCGATGGAGTTACCCATGATCTGGCTACCATCACCAACAAGGAGATCCACGATATCCGTCAAAGGACCGGTTTCGTCTTTCAAAGCTTCAATCTGTTTTTAAACAAGACCGCTCTGGGAAATGTCATGGAAGGGCTGATCATCGGACACAAGATCCCGAAAGATCAGGCGGAAAAGACTGCCAGAGAGATGCTTGATAAGGTAGGAATGAGTGAGCGCTATGATCACTATCCAAGCCAGATGTCCGGTGGACAGCAACAGCGTGTAGCCATAGCCCGTGCCTTGGCCACCGATCCGGAGATCATCTATCTCGATGAACCGACCAGTGCCCTGGATCCGGAACTGATCAATGAAGTCTTGTCGATCATCCGCCAGCTGGCTGAAGAGAAAAGGACCATGATCATCGTTACCCACGAGATCAATTTCGCCCGTAATGTCGCCAACAGGATCATTTTCCTGGAAGACGGAAAGGTACTGGCTGATTGTCCTACTGAGGAATTTTTCACGAATCAGAGAGATGAAAGGATCGTATCCTTCATCAGATCGATCGATCACAACAATTAAACGAGCAAGAGGACCTTCAGGTCCTCTTTTGTCTGGCTATCACCTAAAATTCAAAAAAGAAAAAATAATACATGCTATAATATTTTATATGCAAGACTACAACATTAACCTGGTCGCACAAACGATATGGTCAGTAATGAGGATCATCCTGGACATCGGCTTTGTCTGGATCCTTATCTATTACGCCTTAAAGGTTTTTAAGAATAACAGCCGCACCATTCAGATCGTCAAAGGTGTCATTCTGGTTCTGGTAGCCAATGCCTTGGCCAAGATTTTTGGTTTTGAAGCCATCGGTTCCCTGACAGACATGTTCATCAACTGGGGACTTTTAGCGATCATCATCATCTTCCAGCCGGAGATCCGTTCGGCTTTGGAAAGGATCGGTAAAACGGATGCCTATAACCGGATCGACAGTCTCTTTGTCAATGAAAGAGCGGAAGTCATCGACAGCGTCCACCAGGCTGTTACCATCTTAAGTGACAATCAGGTCGGCGCCTTGCTTGCAATCGAAAGAAACCAGTCATTGGAAGACTATATCCGTTCCGGTATCCGTCTGGACAGCGATATCAGCAGTGAGCTGCTGCTTTCCATCTTCATGACGACTACTCCTTTACATGATGGAGCAGTCATCATCCGTGGAAAGAAGATCGCTTGTGCCAGCACCTATTTCCCTTCGACTTCCAAAACAGTACCTAATAAATATGGTTCGCGTCATCGTGCTGCCTTAGGCCTTTCTGAGATCAGTGATGCTTTGATCATCGTCGTCAGTGAAGAGACCAGCGAGATCAGCATTGCTTCCAATGGTGTTTTGACCACTGTCAGCAAGGATGAATTATTAGATTATCTTAACCGCGTCTTCTTAGGTGAAGAAGTAAGCACCAGACGCAAGAGAAGCAGCAGTTTCTCCCTTTTCAGCGAGCAAGAGCACGAGATCGAAAAGGAAGAGGAACGGATCAGTTTAAGTGACATCTTAAACAGGGATCGGAAAAATGATCAGGTCAAGGTACCGATCAATAACCGTAAAAAGAGTAAATCCCTTAATTTGAAGACCAACAATACCGAGGATAACGATGAAGATAAGAAAGAATAAGACCAATCAAGAGGAAAAGACTGAGAACGCCAATCGTATCGGAGTCAGAAACGTCAAAATCAACACGATCTTCAGTGTGATTCTGGACACTCTTTCACGTATCTACCACTGGTTCAGCAATCTCATCGATTTCTTCTTGCTCAATAACCGCTATCTGGCCATCGTTTCGCTGGTTGCGGCCATATTCCTGCACTTTATGATCTCCTATAGCGATGAGGATGGCATTTTCAAGACCAATCTTCTAAGTGCCAGAGAGCTTAACGGCGTCAGTGTAAGTGCTCGCTACAACAACGAATCCTTCGAGATCAGCGGCTTGCCTGCTACCTGTAACATCACCATTACCGGTGATGCTTCAAGCGTCAATACCGCAGCTGTTAAAAACGGCTATTGCTTAGTCAATCTCGATGGCTATACCGAGGGTACCCATACCGTACCGATCACCGCTGTCGGCTATGGCGATGCGGTAAGCACCAAGATCGCACCAAGCAATGTGACCGTCACCCTTAAAAAGAAGACTACGGTCCAGTATGATATCAGCTACGATTTCATCAATACCGATAAGCTTAACAGCAGATATATCCTTTCAACTCCGGAATTCAGTTCGACCCATGTCAATATCAGAGCCAGTGAAGACACCTTAAACAGTATCGCCTTCGTCAAGGCCCTGATCGATGTCAATGGCGTTACCGAGGACTTCGAACAGGAAGCTGCCTTGGTCGCTTATGATAGCAATGGACAGCCGGTCAATGCGGATATTTCACCGAACACGATCAAGTGTTCCGTCAAGGTAAGTTCACCAAACAAGACCGTTCCGATCATCCTTTCAGTCACCGGAACCGTACCTAACGATATGGCTATTTCTTCAACCTATATGGATCATCAAAGCGTGACCATCTATGGTACGGAAGCAAATCTGGCCAACATTTCCTATGTTACTGTCGATCTCGATGCATCGACTCTTAGCAAGGATACTAAGGTTGTCTTACCGATAACTCTTCCTTCGACCGTTACCGGTTCGGATATCACCCGTGTCAATCTGGAAGTTACCTTAAGCGAGAAGGTCTCCAAGACGATAAACGGTATTCCGATCTCGGTCGTCAATTATAACAACGATTACAACATCACCGTTGAAAACAACAAGACGACAGTTGCTGTTGAGGTTAGCGGCACGTCTGATAACATCTCTTCGGTGGGAGCTGATAACATCTATGTATTCATCGACTTGGACGAGCTTGGTCCGGGTACTTATGAATTGCCTTTAACCATT
>JAFWFB010000061.1 GCA_017512625.1 Erysipelotrichaceae bacterium | reverse complement strand
TAACAGCGTTTCATCAGCGTGTCCGTTCATGGAGTTTCCGTTGTATTTCAGGTCAACAGCATTATTTGAACCGGTATATTTATATACAACATTGGTACCGTTGGTATTAGCCCAGTTGTTGAAATATGACTTTATCTGTTCAACTGAAGTGGAGTTAAGATCAGCAAACGGGATGTTGCTGTAACTGATAACGACCTGATGGTCTTCGACAGCCAGTTCCTTACAGATCTTATTGGAAGCGATAGCGCCACTCTCATAGCCATAGTATCCGCAGACCTTGACTACTGAGCCAGGAATGACATCAAACTTGTATGAATAACGGTTATTGTCAGCAGAGACTGTACCGACCTTTTCGCCATTAATGGTTACATCGGCCTTGTATCTGATCGGACCATAGACCCATGACCAGTCAAACAGACGTTTGCCGGTTGCATCGGTCTCTCTTCCCGGAGCATTGTAAATGCTAAGCTTCATTTCTTCATCGACGACAGTAAGTTTTTCCGGATCAGGATAACCAGACCAGGTAAGTTTTAATGTGCCCTTGCCATCAGAATCGATAGCCAGACCATTTTCTCTGGCGCCATCCTTGAATTCAGGATCAACGGTGAAGTCGTTAAGGGAATCGATGGTGATCTGTTCCGGCTGTACTAAAGATGCGAATTCGCTCTTGATCAGACCGGTTACGATATATTCTTCGTTCATACCTTCGATCGGTTGAGTATATGGATCGATGCCGGTGATATGGGTGATATGAGATACACCACTAGGCATGGTGATACGGCCCTGGACCGGTCCTCTTGATTCTTCGATCGCTTCATAGATCAGTCGGGATACCTTTCCCTGATAGTCGAAGGAACGTTTAGCATAAGACATGTAAGTGTCTTTATCTTTTTCAGCTTTTTCGTATCCGACCCAGGTACAAACAGTATAGTCAGCATTCGAGCTGTTGATCCAGGAGTCCTTACCGGCACCGACCGGGATACCGTATTGAGCGGCTTCACTGCCATAGTTGGAAGTACCGGTCTTGCCATACATCGGATGGTTGTTGTTACGGATGGTTACGTATGAGAATGAGTGTCCCTGACGGATATTGTTGTTAAGGATCTGGGTCATGATGTAAGCAGTTGCTTCACTGATGACCTGCTTTCTTTCGTATTCCGGAACCAATGGTTCAGTACCATCCAGGAATTCGATCTTGGTGATGGTATGCGGCTGGATATAGACACCGCCATTCATGTATGCAGCCTGGGCAGCAGCCTGCTGTACTACGCTTACTTCCAGAGTAGATCCACCGATCGCATACTGGATATCAAAGTTGGTAGAATCGACATCGGTATAGCCGATATTGTTCATGTATTCGACAATGCCTTCGACGCCGACTTCTTCAGAGAAGACCAGGTCCTGCATGGTCTTTAATGCTGGAGCATTCAAAGACATGGCGATCGCATCCTCCAAAGTTACCTGACCATAGTATTGACCATTGTAGTTTTGTACGATCGTACTGGTGCCAAGATAACAGTAAGGTTCGTCGACGATCACCTTGGTCGTCGCATAGCCTAAGTATTCGATAGCTAATGGATATTCAACAAGTGTCTTGATGGAAGATCCTGGCTGCTTGTATTGCTGAGTTGCGTGGTTAAGAAGCAGAGTACCGCCTCTTGAATAGTTACGTCCGCCTAAGACACCGATCATTTCACCGGTATCGTTATCGATGACGACACTGGCACATTCCATCAGTTCATCAGGCCAATCGAAATAGCCACCGGTATTGCCGGCCTGGATCTCATCGATGGTATGCTGTACATGTCTGTCCATAGCTGTATAGATGATCATCGGTACGGAATAAGGCGATTTGCCGGTCAGTTTTTCAGCTTCTTCGATTACAGCATCCAGATAAGCCTGGTATGGAAGACCATCACCGATCTCGCCCTTGGAAGTGCTAGGATCGACCAGCTGGTTTTCGATCGGGATAGCTCTTTGGATGTTGTATTCATCTTTGCTTAAATAGCCGTGATAATACATCAGGTAAAGGACATTGTTACGGCGACCGGTAGCATGATCGAGATAATTAAACGGACTATAGTAGACTGGGCTATTGATAGCACCGACCAGGACAGCTGATTCGGAAAGAGTCAGATCGTTGATGTCCTTATCGAAATAGTATTCAGCAGCATTCTGGACACCACGTCCATTTGCACCGTAATTCAGTTTATTAATATATAGTTCAAGGATCTCTTCCTTGGAAAGGTTCTTTTCCAGTTCCATGGCCAGCTTAATCTCCATGATCTTACGCTTGATACCGCCAAGACCGGATCTGTCAGCGACCGTACCGGTAGCATCATCGGTAAAGTAGGTATTCTTTACCAGCTGCATGGTGATCGTAGAACCACCGGTCAGCGATCCGCTGCGGGTAATGATACCCTTGACGTTGTCCAAAGCGGATTTGACGAAACGGCTAAGGTCAAAGCCATTATGAGAGAAGAAACGGCTATCCTCGGTAGCGATCAATGCATCGATAAATGATGAAGGCAGATCATCATAGGTTACATTCTCACGGATCGTCATACCGATATCACCGATAAGTTCGCCATCAGCACTGTAGATCTTGGTGCTTTCCGGGTTCGCAAACTTGGTAACATCGAATTCCGGCGTAGTACTCAGGACATTCACGACAAAAATGACCACAGCTAAAAGACCGATAACAGCCATGGTTATTCCGGTCCAAAGCAGAGCATTGAGAATGCCGATAGTACTAACTTTTCTTTTTTTATTCTTTACAGGAAGAGTCGTTTCCGTAACGAACTCTTCTTTTTCTTTGATAATCTTGTTATCTTTCTTTTCTTTTTTCATCTATTGCCTCATTAGCTTGTCTACGATTAAAAGGTAGTCACACGGTTTATTATAACTCATAGGAATCAAATATCCAAAATCGCTAATCCATTTATAGGAAATCGATTTGTTGTTTTTATCCTGATAGACGGTCAAAAAATCCTCGATCCTGATCAGCCAGGTCTCGTTGCGCTTGTTAAAGCGGATGACGATAAAGCCGATACCGCCATTGGCACTTACCTTTTTAAGGTGTTCGACCTGATGATCGTAGATCTTCGAGAAGCCGAATAGATTGAGATTATCGCATTCCTTGGCTTCAAAAT
>JAFWFB010000060.1 GCA_017512625.1 Erysipelotrichaceae bacterium | reverse complement strand
GGAAAGGGCAAATGACGGATTATAGGATAGAATGATTATGATGAAAAAGATTACGGCATTATTACTGATATTATTACTGTTTACCGTAAGTGGTTGTGCCAGGGAAGAAAAGACGATCTATCTTTGCACCGATCTGCATTACTTCTCCCATGATCTGCATGATGACGGACCGCTTTTTAACCGGATGCTTAAGACGATCACCATGCTTACCGAGTATACGCCGGAGATCCTGGATGAATTTACCAACAAGGTCATCGAAGATCATCCCGATTATCTGATCTGCGCCGGGGATATCACCTTCAATGGTGAACTGGTCGATCTTAAGCAAGTTGCGGAAAGGTTTGCGAAGATCGAAGAAGCAGGCATACCGGTACTGGCGATCCCGGGCAACCACGACATCCTCTATTACCACTCAGCCGGTTATGACAATGAGGAATACTACGAGACTCCGGCCATCACCCCGGAAGACTACCTGAATGTCATGGGTGATTTTGGCTATAATGATGCCCTTTACCGTTGCGAAGAATCCTTTACCTATGTCTACCCGATCAATGATCAGTGCTGGGCACTGATGATGGATACCAATTTCCCGGGAACCAGAGGGACCCTTGATGGCGATACCTACCAATGGATCAAGGAGATCTTAGAGATCGCCAAGGATCAGAAAAAGGAAGTCTTTACCGTCACCCACCAGCCATTGCTGCCACAGAATTCAAGGATGGCCTTGGGTTATACCATCTATAACAGCGAGCAGGTCCTGACCCTGCTTAAATCATACGACATCAAATACAATTTCTCCGGCCATGTCCATATCCAGCATATGGTAAGCAATGGTGACATCACCGATATCGCGACCGGTTCAATGGCGGTCTTAAATCTCAACTATGGTGTCATCGAAGTATCAGACAAAGACATCAAGTATCACTTCGAGACCCAGGAAAAGTATTCCGATCTGGCCAATAAGCGCTTTGATGACCTTACCAGGGAACAGATCTCTGAACTGGTCAAGTCAGCCTTTAAGCCGGAGGATCAGCAGCGCGTTTCACAGTTCATGATCGAGATCAACAATCTCTATTTCAGTGGCGCTCTGACTAAGGAATATGTTGATGAACATAAAGAACTGATCGATCTGATCACCACTACCGTGGAGAAATCCTGGGGATCATATATTGCGAGCATGACTGAGGGACTGGAATAATGGATATCTACAATCACGAAAACTTAATGACCCTATTAGCCAGACAGGCTAAACTGCACCCTAATATGGAAGCGCAGGATCTGGTCAAATATCTCTATCAGGCCTGTTATGGCCCCGGACATCTTCGATCGGAAAAAGAGGCCATGGAAAGATACCTGAAGGAAGAATATGAGAATACTAAAGCTAAAAGAGTTCCTTTATTCGAGCAGGTAGGAAATGACTTTATCCGGATCAACATGGCCAGATGGAAAAGGGAAGGCTATCCGCTTTCCTGGTTATTCAACATGTTCTACCGGACCCTGGATCAGGAATACGGGAATGATGAAACCTTTAAAGCTTTGATCAAGGAAGCTAAAAAGGCAGTTAAAGAAGGTATCTTTGCTTTTGATCTAAAAGACTTTGAAGAATATCTTAATCAGTATCTGGAAAAGGAGATCCATCCCGTACACCACAGTGCTAGCTACCGTAAGCGTTATAGCCCAAGCTACCGTCTGGTAAGATCGGAATTTCAGGCTCTTTTCCAGGTATTGGCAAGAATTGCTAAAAGGGATCAGAAAAACTATGTCATCGCCATCGATGGTCCATGTACCTCAGGCAAGTCGACTTTAGGCGAACTGCTTTCCGAAGTTTTGGCTATCGATTGCATCCATATGGATGATTTCTTCCTACCTTTAGATCTGCGTACCCCGGAAAGGATGGCTGAAGCGGGAGGCAACGTTCACTATGAGCGCTTTATTGAAGAGGTGCTTCCTAATCTTAAGCACAATAAAGACTTTACTTACCGGCTGTTTGAATGTGGGGACATCATGGACTTTGCGAAAGAACCGATCAAGGTCAAGGGCAATGATCTGCACCTGATCGAGGGTTCCTATGCCTCCCATCCGAAATTCGGTCATTACATGGATCTGTTTGTCTATACCGATATCGATCCTAAGACTCAGCTGGAAAGGGTCATGAAAAGAAACGGACCAAAGATGTACGAAAAATTCCGTGATCTTTGGATCCCGTTGGAAAACAAATATTTCAGGACCTTTAATATAAAGAAGAAGGCTGATATCCGTCTCTAAAATAAAAACCACAGGTTGCCTGTGGTTTTGTTTTCATTCTCGGGAATGATCAGTCGATGAATTTGGCTTTTCTTAAAGCAATCACGACTACCGGGATCAGGATCAGATGTAAGATGATGCCCGGAATAGCAGTGGTAAAGGCACCGGCGATGAATGCTGCAAAGGTAAAGGCATTTCCAGTAGTAAATGCCAGTACATATCGGGCGATACCCCATACCACTCTTCCGCATAACATCGCAATGATAAGTGTTACATAGACATTGGCGGTGTTTTTAGGAAGGGCTTTGTAGACAAGTCCGGATACCAGACCATAGGTGCAAAGCTCGAAGGCCATGGCAACGCCTGCCGGCATGATCGGTGGCATGCCAAACAGGGCAAATCTAAGAAGCGGGGCAATAAAGCCGATAACAGCTGCCCAAAGCGGGCCGCAGACGAATCCGGCGATCAGTACCGGGATATGCATCGGACTAAGAGCCTGGCCAATGGCCGGGATCTGACCGGTGATAAATGGCAGTACCATGCAAAGAGCAAGGAACATCGCTGCCAGTACGATCTGACGGGTAGAGTTGGTTTTGTTGTTTGTCATCATGTTTTCCTTTCAATACTGTTAAACGACAGAGTATCTGTTAGGACAGACATTGATAGTGACTTGAAAATACAGACTTGGTCTTTTTTATTGACTGACCAGTTCTAAGAACTGGTTAACGGATTCTTCGATCAGTTTCTTCATACTGAAATCCTGGGTTCCGACTACAATGGTATTGCACAGGTTGATCGGTATCAGCAACTTGGTTGCCTGACTTGAACCGATCGCTGTTGCGGCCTTCGGGGTGATCTCACCCATGATCGCATCAGCTTCAACGATACCTAAAGGTCCGACGATCAGATCGGCACTCCTGGTCGCTACCATTATCGCATTCTCGCCGCTGGCGCCATCGCTGGCACCGGCCTTGAGCATCGAAGTAGTAGCGATGACATTGGTTCCGATCGCTGTCAGCTCCAAATCGCAGCCTCTTTTGCGGAGTTCCTCGATAAACAGGGCTCCGGTCTTTCCGCTTTTTCCATCAACAACGATAATTTTCATAACTGTATTCTACCATCTCTTCATTGATTCTTATTTATAAATGATTCCTTCTTTTCATAGGTTAAAATAAGGAAGGAGGAACTTTCATGGAAACCCTGAAATTCAAAGATAAGACCTTTAAGGTCATTGCCCACCGCGGCCTTTCCGGCATTGAAAAAGAAAACACCTGTCCGGCCTTTGTCCTGGCTGGAAGCAGGAGCTATTACGGCATCGAGACCGATATCCATGTCACTACCGATGGCAAATTCCTGGTTTGTCACGATGACAACATCCAAAGAGTTACCGGTATCGACATGATCATCGAGAAGCATACCTATGAGGAGCTTAAGAATATCCCGATCTTCGATACTGACGATAAGACCTTGCGTACCGATCTGCGCTTCCCGCTTTTGGAAGACTATATCACCATCTGTAAGAAGGATGACAAGTTTGCGATACTGGAGCTGAAAATCAGTTTGAAAGAAAAGATATCGAGAAAGTCGTTGAGATCATTAGGGATCTTGACTATCTCGATAATGTCGTCTTTATCTCCTTTTATCCGGATAACATGTATATCCTAAGGGAACTGCTACCTGATCAACGTTTGCAGTTCTTAAGCATGGAACTGACTGAAGAACTGATCCAGTCCATGATCGACCGGCATATCTCCTTCGACCTCTATTATCCGATCATTACCAAGGAGCTGGTCGACCGGATCCATGAACATGGTCTGGAGGTAAACTGCTGGACCATCAACGATCTGGAAACAGCTGAAAAGATGAAGGAGTGCGGCGTCGACTACATCACTACCAACATCATTGAGTGATTAGATACTTTTAAGATATTCCTTATATATCCTGCGATAATTCTCAGGCAATCCCTCTTTGGCGATTGCCTTTTTAATTACTTCCTTATCCCTTATCCGCTCCAGACTGGCTTCAACCAGTACCGGATCACTGGCCTTTAAAAGGACCTTCTCATAGAGTCTTTGATCATCCAAAGCGACCAGGGCACTTAAACGGACCTTGGCAGATCTCGCATTAAAAAGCAGATCCTCAAAGTAGGAGCGATCGCTTATCTTCTTAAAGGCCTCATAGCCATTATTAAGGGCATCTCTGGCGGTCTTTGTGAGATACCGGTCATCTTCGATATGTTCAATGGCACTTACACTGATCAGTTCGAACTCATCGTACTTGATCGCGATATTGGAAAGATACTCCTGGTCCTTGACCTTGCCTAAAAGACTGACCAGGTACTCATAATTGGCTAAAGGAATCTCCTCGATGATGGCCTTGATCTTTTTATCATTGTGTAATTTGTCCAGATAGTTGATCAGTTTCTTCTTCTCTTTTTCATCCAGATCAACCTTCAACCACAGTTTATTGAACATGATTATCTCTGCTTAAATTATAAGCAAAAGCAATAAAAAAGAACAAGCAAGGCTTGTTCTTATCAGTTAAGGAAACGGGAAAGGAAGGCTTTGGTCCTTTCCGATTTAGGCTGGCTTAAGACCTGTTTAGGATCGCCATCCTCTTCGATATGTCCCTCATCCATGAAGATGACCCGATCAGCGATCTCTTTCGCAAACATCATCTCATGGGTAACGATGATCATGGTAAGTCCCTCTTTGGCCAGGGTCTTGATGACATTTAAGACTTCACCGACCATCTGGGGATCCAGGGCACTGGTCGGTTCATCGAATAGCAGGATCTTCGGATCCATGCACAGGGCTCTAGCGATCGCTACCCTTTGTTTTTGTCCGCCGGACAGGGAATTGCTTGCGGCATGAGCGAAGTTTTCCATGCCAACCTTTTGTAGGAATTTCATGGCTTTTTCCTCAGCCTCCTGTCTGCCGGTCTTTAAGACCTTCATCTGAGGCAAGACACAGTTTTCCAGGACGTTCAGATTATTGAAAAGATTGAACTGCTGGAAGACCATGCCAACCTGCTGACGGTACTCGTTGACATCCTTGATAACGGCGATATCCTTGTCAAAGACGGTGATCGTACCGCTATCCGGATACTCAAGCATGTTAAGGCAGCGCAGCAGCGTACTCTTACCTGAACCGCTCTGGCCGATGATGCAGGTGACCTTATTCTCTTCGAATTCCAGGTTTATGTCCTTTAGAACATGCATCGGACCGAAGGATTTATTCAGATTTTTTACTTCGATAATGGCCATTATTTCACTCCAATGAACATATTGGTGCTATCCGTATCGGATTGCGGCAGGGATGTTGTCCGGTTATTGAGCCTTTTTTCGATCTTGCGCAGGATGAAGCTGGCGATCAGGGTCAGACAGAGGTAGACCATCGCGGTCAGGAAATAGGTCTCCGTAAACTTATAGGTCGTTCCGCCGATCGACTTGGCCTGGAACATCAGCTCCGTGATCGAGATGATCATCAAGACCGAGGAATCCTTGATATTGACGACCAGTTCATTACCGATGGCCGGGAAGACATTGCGGATAGCCTGAGGCAGGATGATATAGAACATCGTCTGGATATTGCTCATACCCAAGGTCCTGGCTGCTTCCTGTTGTCCCGGATCGACTGCCTGGATACCGGCCCTGATGATCTCGGACATATAGGCTCCGGTATTGATGGAGATGACAAACAATCCGGCACTAAGCTTATCCCAGTGAATGACATTTAACAGGGCATAGTAGATGAATACAGCCTGAACCATCATCGGTGTTCCCCGGAAGACCTCGATGTAGATGCTGGTCAAAACATCATAGATCCTTTTGACCGCCTTCACCCAGGATGGGGAATTGTGATCCGGCTTGATGGCCTTAAGTCCGCCTACCACCAGTCCGATGATCAGTCCCAAAGAGGTACCGATAACGGCCAGGATGATGGTCGTCCTGACTCCGAGCAGGATGCTTGGCCAGAAGCGGATGATGATGGCATATAAGCCGCTTAGAAATTCGAGCATTACTCCTCGACAGCCGGCTGACGGGTAACAGCATCAAGCATGATCTGCTGTCTTTCTTCGGCACTGATATTATCCAAAGCAGCCTGTACTCTGCTTAAAAGATCCTCGTCTGCTTTCCTTAAAGCGATGGATACAGTCGCATCAGCAACAAAGCCATTGCCTTCCTCGAAAGTGATATAGATCAGATCCGGATTGGCAGAGCATACGCCAAAGGCAACCGGAAGCTCAGCAGTAAGTGCATCGGTCTCACCATTTTGCAGTGAGAAGACCATGCTTGGATAATCCTCTTTCGGAGTCATATGGGTGACACCATCGATCTGGTCGATGATCTCATCATAGATGGTTGCTAACTGACCGGTAACGCGGTAACCGGAAAGTTCCTGAATGCTGGTGATATTAGCAAGTTCGCTGTCTTTGCGAACGATAACGACATGTTCTGATTCGTAGTATGGGGTAGTGAAGTTGACTTCTTTAGCTCTTTCTTCGGTAGCAGTCATACCGGCGATGATCAGATCGATCTGATCATGATTAAGCGATGGAATCAGGTTATCCCAGTCGGTCTTGACGATCTGCAGTTCCATGCCTAAGGCTTCAGCGATCCTGCTGGCGATAACGACATCATAGCCATCAGCGAAATCGACGGAAGAGATCGGCTGAGTGAACTCATTTTCCGTAGTAATGGTCCAGTTAAACGGAGCGTAGTTGCATTCCATTCCGACTCTAAGGACATTATCATCCGAAGTCTCAGGTTCGGCGGATTGACTGCATCCAGCAGCCAGCAGTGCGATGATCAATACGATGATCACTCTCTTAATTGTGTTCATGACACCCTCCTTATGAAATAAAACCGTATGCTCTATTACACACGGTTTTTTTTAACATTCCACAAGTAATAGCGCCTCTGTACTTTAATACAGGAGTGCCATGGATATTTTCCATGACCCCACGATCTGCCTTTGCCAAGACATTCGTTCGGCGACGGTTCCCTTTCCTTCAGTTCATTGCCCGCCGGCTCCCTGAAGTACTGATGTACGTCGCTACCTCTAATTCGGTTTTTTACATTATAAACACTAGATCTTTTATCTGTCAATCCATGTACTAATAAAACAGTGTGGATATGCTCCACACTGTTTTGATTATTTGTTCTTGAATACTAGTTATCAGCTCGGTTGTATTTGACCTTCATGTGCATTCCGGCATCCCTTACAACTTTGGATAAAGCATCGTCGCTGGTCTTGCGGGCCATGTCACATAACTTGCTGTTAGCTTCCCTGATCAGGGCCGGGATCTCTTTCTTCTTAGCCTTGGCCAGTTTCTCGTCGTATTCGTTGATGAGCTTGTAAGAATTGGCTCCCATGGCGCTCTGATATCTTTCGATCAGCTGGATGCTGGTACCAAAATGCGGATCGGTAATGACACCCATCAGTTCGCTGATCCAGAAGAAATTGTCGGTCCTGATGGTCATGGTGGTCTTGCTCAAGTAATCAGGCATCTTATCGGTATTGGTATAGACCGGTAAGGCAGCATTGAAAGCATTGCAGCCGAAGCAGATCCACTCTAAAGCCCTGAATTCCTTAGGCATGTAGCCCCTGATCTGCAGGATGCCCAGTTCACTGGTATTGGCTACAGCGATCGGACGGTACATTCCCTTTTCCGGATAATCAACGCTGGTATACGGATTGTACTTGGTTCCCTGATAGTAAGAGGACAGGATGTATTTGACCTCCTCGACCGGGATCTTTCTTTCCGGCTTGAGTGACCATGGGATATTGTCACTTTCCGGTGTGAAATCAGCATTAGGTCCATCCCACTTGTAAGTGGTCGGATTGAAGTAACGGGCCATGAACCAGGCTCTTGGGGTATTGTAGACGTGATCGGAATCGCTGTGTGAGCCAAAGACCAGACGCGGATTGAATTTACCGTCATTGTTGCAATCGAGATGATATTTTTCGATCAGGTCCTTGATACCCTTGGAACAGATATGTTCTTTTTGGGCACCATAGGCATCCTTAAGATCGAAATTATCGATGCCAAACTGGTTAGGGTTGATGACATATTCATCATCCTTGACTCTTTTAGCGATGAAATTATGGCCACCGATGGTCTCAGCCCACCAGATCTCGTTCTCGTCAGCAAAGGCCATGCCGTTTGGTTCATATGTACCATATTCCTCAAGCAGCTGTCCCAGTCTGATAACGCCTTCCCTGGCACTGCGGATATAAGGCAGGATGATCGATACCAGATCTTCTTCACCGATACCGCCGGCCTTATCCTTTCCTCTTCTGGTCTGCTTTTTCTCGTAGCGCACGTAAGGATCGGCACCCAGAACACGGGAGTTGGAGGTAATGGTCTCGGTTGCGGTCATAGCGACGTTTTCGCTGTTGATGCCACAGGCTGACCAGTTACCACGGGTAAGATCAACATTCGGTGTTGCGGTATAACGCAATGGGTTTTCCGGCAGTTTGATCTCAAGATGACCGATTTTGCTCTTATAGACTTTCGGCTGATCTTTAGGTTCGATTACGATAAGCTTCTTCGGATCGAACATGCCATCATCGTTTCGGCCGATGATGGTCGATCCGTCGTTGCTGGCCTTTTTACCGACCAGAAGCGTTGTACATGCCATAAATTATTTCTCCTTTAAGCTGTCTCTGATCTCTCTTAACAGCAGGATCTCTTCTGAAGGTTCCTCAGGTGCCGGTTCTTCAGCCGGTTCTTCTTCCTTCTGCTTTTTCAGTTTGTTGATGCCCTTGATGACTGAGAAGATGACAAAGGCAATGATCAGGAAGTTAACGATGGCCTGAATGAAATTACCATAGGTGATGGCTGCTTCAGCAACGTCACCGCTTGCTGGGGTAATAACTACCTTAAGGTTGGAAAAATTGATACCGCCGATGATCGTTCCGACTACCGGCATGATGATATCGTTGACAAGTGATCCGACGATGGCAGTAAAGGCAGAACCCATGACCATACCTACAGCCAGATCCAGAACATTTCCCCGGGAAATGAATTCTTTAAATTCACTGATAAACTTTTTCATGATATCGTCTCCTTATGTTTTCATTATAGATCAATTGGAATCCTTTAATTTGTTATAATTAGCGAAGAGGAACTAAAATGAAAAAAATATTAGTATTAATGTTATCCGCTTTACTGTTGCTTAGCGGATGTACATCTAAAGATCCTACACCAAAAGAGGTCGAAGACGATCCGGGTGTGGTTTACATTGATCAATTAAAGAGTTTCGAAGTAAGAAAAAAGAACGTCAACAATACAGTTGACGATCCGGAATTTGATAAATTCCTGGATGAGGTCTTCGTCTACTTCATGGAATCCGATTACCTCACAATGCATTTTAATGTCATCGATTATCAGAAATACGGTATCGAGAAACCGGAGCTTTCCGTTGGTACCGTTGACTATGATGATGACAGTGGCCAAGAGGATTATGAGAAGATACTTGAAGAACTGGAAGCATTTGACTTCGACAAGCTTTCCTATCGCCAGCAATACGACTACGAAAGCTTAAAGTACTCCTTACTGGAAACCATCGCTTCCACCTACTACTCTCACTATCAGCCGCTGTTTAACAGCAGCTCTGACATCCTGGGCAATCTGATCACCAACTTTACGGAATTCGTCTTCCGCTCAAAAACCGATATCGATGATTATCTGGTACTACTTGCTGATGTCGACCGTTACCTGGACGACTGTCTGACCTATACCGCCAGACAGGCTGAAGACGGTGTCGGACTGATCGACTATGCGATCGATTACGAGACGGAGTTTGCTCAAAGATTCACCGCCAAGGTCGATGACAACGAGCTGATCACCACCTTCGATGAAAAGATCGATGCTCTTGATTTCTTAAGCAAATCCGAGAAAGAAGAATACAAGCTGGCCAACGCCAAGATCGTCAAGGAAGAAGTCATTCCGGAATACCAGAAAGTCGACAGCGAGCTTCGTAACTATTACGGAAAGACTCCGGCCAAGGACATGGCTTTATGCAACCTCAATAAAAACTACGCTGAACTGACCTTCATCCTGAACGGTTCAAGCAATGAAGATATCGATACCATCTTCCAGAATGCCAAGGATGAATTCGATCTGATGGTAGCCGAATACTTTACCGCAACCTACAACAAGGAAGCCATCAGTGAGTATCAGACCATTCACCAGTACGGCACGGATGCCTTCAATTTCAACAGCAGCTGCGAATATCTGGAATTCTTAAGACAGAATCTCGATGATTACTATCCGGATCTGGGTGCTGTCGATTACACCGTCGATGAACTGGATCCATCCACTGCTTCCGATTCCATTCTGGCTTACTACATGCCTTGTCCGGTCGATGACAGTAACCAGAATGTCATCAGGACCAATCCTAATACTCTTAGCGAAGATCCGGTCGAAACCTATAACACCCTGGCTCACGAAGGCTTCCCTGGACACTTATACCAGCATGTCTTCTACAGCCGTACCAATCCTCATGTCTTCAGAAGCACGCAGGATTACATCGGTTATACCGAAGGATATGCGGTAAATGCTTCCTACGATGCCCTTAAGATGGCTTGTAAGAACGAGGATACCGCCAACCTGCTTGGCTTTGAATGCAACTTCTACTTCCTGTTCTATTCAGTAATTGACATGGGTGTCAACTACTATGGCTGGACTGCTAAGGATATCGATAAGTATGCTGATGAATTCGGATTATTCAATGGTAAGATCGGTGAATCCATGTATGACTTTATCATTGACATGAGCGGTGTCTATGACCACTATGGTTTAGGACAGGCCAGCTTCCGTCAGCTTAGAAGATATGCGATGGAGCAGCTTGGCGATGACTTCGATATGGTCGAATACAATAGGACTATCCTCAAGAATGGACCATTGCCATTCAATATCCTGAAGGGTGCTGTTGACGAATATATCGCTTCAGCCAAATAAAACCATTATCGCAAACAAAAAGAAGCAGTTATCTGCTTCTTTTTTATTTCTAAAACATTCTGATCAGTATCATGTACGCAGCCGTAGCAATGATGATGCTTAGGAAGGTGTTGTGTCTCCACTTGAAAGTTAAGGCACTGATCAAAGCTGCGATGATACCCGGTATGCCTGAGCCGGTAAGATCGTTTACCGCCGATCTAAGACAATAAACTACCAGGATCGCCATGACAGCTGAAGGTAGCAGATCACCCAGTTTCTTAAGCCATAAAGGCATCTTTTCCTCGTCCCTGAAGATGATAAAGACTGCTGCCCTAAGACCATAGGTGACCAGAGCACCGACGAAAGTCGCTTTTAAGATATAGCTATTCATGGACACGACCCTCCTTCATCTGATTGTAGATGACCAGGATCGTGGAAACGATCACCATCGATGGCAACATGAATCTGTCAGGTCCAAAGATAAACAGACAGACTAAACTGACAAGCAAACCACAGATCGCCGGAAAGTGGTCCTTGGCCTTTTCCCATTGTCCGATCAGGATCGTGACAAATAGGGCAGTCATGGAAAAATCGATGCCTTCCATCGAAAACGGCAGCAGAGTACCAACGATGCCACCCAGGGCTGAACCGATGCACCAGTAGGCATGGCACATGATGGCCAGATAAAACTCGACATCCCTTCTTTCCTGATCAGGCAGATCCAGGGTCGTATTGACGGCGTAAGTCTCATCGGTCAGCGTATGGATCATATAAGGCTTGGCTTTACCCATCTTATTGAAATCCTTGATAAAGGAGATACTGTAAAAAAGCTGACGGCTGTTGATGAAAAAACAACTCATCGCTACCGAAAGCAAGGAAGCCCCGGCGCTTAAAAGAGTCGTCAGGACAAACTGGAAGGCACCGGTATAGACCAGAAAACTGATCAGCAAGGACCAGTACCAGCCAAAGCCGGCCTCTTCCATCAGGATCCCATAAGCCATTCCCAGAAAGATATAGCTGCAAAGGACCGGTATCGATTTAACAAAGGCATATCTTATTGTCTTCATAGCAACAAACCTATATTCATCATCTTAAACCATCCATCCGGAAAAAACTTTTAATGTGACTTGAATAATAAAAAGGACCTTGCGGTCCTTTTTGCTTTAATACAGGTTTTCAACAAATTTCTTGATCTCGACATCCCATAGCGGCCACTCATGGGCATATCCCGGCATGACGCAGAACTTTATCGGCAAGCCGTTTTCTTCCGCATATTTTCTAAAGGTCATCCAGATCGATTCATGATGCAGGTCCTTATCGCCGCTGGAGAAATAGAAGCTAGGAAGATCATCCCTGCCCTTGATCTCCAGGAAGCGGTCCCAGGTGTTGTTATAGGAAGCTCTGGCTGCCTTTTCATCACCATGGTAGGCTTCTAGGATCCTTCTTTGGATGTCATTGCCATGTTCGTAATAGAATTCCTTCTTATCGAAATCCATTGGGGCACTGGAAAGTACCGCTACCTTGGAAAACAGTTCCGGATGCATCAGGCTGCAGATACAGGTACCTACACCACCCATGCTCATTCCCGCAATAAAATTATCCTCCCTCTTGCGTGAAGCCGGCAGCCAGCCATAGATCATTGGCATCAGTTCCTTGAAGAAGAAATCCGGCCAGTTGTATCCGCCAAGCAGATCATAATTCTGATAGGTGGAATTCATCGCATCAGGCATGACGACGATCAGGTCACCTTTTTTCTTAGCGTAGACTTCGATGTTGGACTTTCTGGACCAGTCGGAATTATCGGCCATGCCGCCATGTAAAAGCCACAATACCTTAAACTTCTTACCTGACTCATAAAATTCCCTAGGGCTCATGCCTTTTCTTGGAGCATAAGGCAGAAAGACGTTGACGCTGGTATTTCTATGCAAATAAATGCTTTCAAAATTGATCGTTGTTAATCCCATCTTTTACCTCCCTAGATCCTTTCAATGAACTTCCTGATCTCGATATCCCAGAAGTCCCAGTCGTGAGCGTAGCCATCAGTCTCTGAGAATTCAGCTTCAATGCCTGAATCCTTCAGATACTTTTTAAAGCGCAGATAGCGCTGGTACATGCCATCCTGCTTGCCAATGCTGAAATAAAGCTCTGGCAGTTTTACACCTTCATCATGAAGCGTCTTGATGTAATCAAAGACATTGTCCTTGGATGCCAGAAGCGATTCCATATCCGGATAGCTTGCCCGGTAATTGATCATCATCCGTTCATTGGCCGCTACTTCTTCCGGATCCTTGAAATCGATCGGAGCATAGGATAAGACGGCTGCCCTCCTAAATCTTTCCGGTGCGCTTAAAACCATATTGAGGACTCCCAGTCCGCCCATGCTTAAACCGGCGATATAGTTATCTTCCGGTTTGGCTGATGCCGGGAACCGGTTAAAGATCATTGGCATCAATTCCTCAAGGATATAATCCTTGACATGCATGT
>JAFWFB010000059.1 GCA_017512625.1 Erysipelotrichaceae bacterium | reverse complement strand
GGCCTGATTGGGGATATTGCCACTGGTCTTGTCCACCTTGCCTTCTATTCTAAGGACATAGGTCTGACCGCCATAATTATCCTTATCAGCCAGAAACTCTTCACTGAAATCATAGCGGATCTCATTACCCAGACGATCAAAGCTGAGACTTCCGATCTTATCAGTGATATCTTCACCGGTTTCATCAAGCAAAACAGCCTTTTCATATTTAAGGTCAGCCGCTAAGACGTCCTTGATAGACAGGCTCTGGTAAAGATCGTCGGTATCCTCCTCCCACTTTCCTATCTTCTGAAAGATCTCGAAAATAACCTGATCACCTTTTTTAACGTTGTCTGAAGAGACGATCTTTTTAAGCGGACCTTCAGGCAGTTTATATTCACGATAGTTCCAGGTACCGATAAAAAGGATACCGCCTTCACTCATTATCTCCTGATCCTTTTCCCAGGAAAGATCCCACCTGCCTAACCGGTTGCCTTCCTCATCGCTTTCGGTGTAACGGTTGCTTTCCGGATCCTTGCGGATAACCGTCTCACCGGAATAATAATACTGATCATCCAAAACCTGATAGATCATATCTTCTTCAACGACCGGATCGGTCGTACTGATTGGGGCAGGCAACGGTCTTTGATCGGCTGAACGGTATTCATAAAAAACCGGATACTTTTGATATGACTTTACCTCGTTGGACTCGGTTTTAATGCCATTGACCAGTTTATAACCTTTATTGACGATCTCAATCGGCGCATTATCCTTGACCCTGGTCTCAATGATCAGGCCATAGGTCTGTCCCTTGTAATTGTTTTTATCCTTTAACCATTCCTTGTCAAAGGTAAATGAGACATGCTTACCATCTGTGTCTAAAACACCGATATCCGAAACTTCATTTCCCTTTTGATCGACCAGAAAAGCATTCAGGTATTCCAGACGATCGGGAAGATCATCGTTGATACTCAAAGATTCATAGGGTCCCAAAACATCCTCCATCAAGTTGCCGAAACGGAAATTGATCCTGTAGGTCAGTTTATCACCGATCAGAAATGATTCCTTGTCTACTTCCTTGGTCACATCGCTGTTTTTATAGACGCTGCGTACCTGGATCATGGTGGCACAACTTCCCAGATAATTATTGAAAGAGATATTGCCGTTATCGGTCAGGGCGTAGATCCCGGCCTTTTTCCAGGAAAGATCATCCTCTACAAAGTCAGCTCCTTTCGGTGGTCCCACCATGATCTGTCCCGGGCCATTCTCGTTGATCAGCAAGTAGCTTCCCTTAAAGGTAAAGAATTCACCGTTAAAACCCCGGACTGTTTCCAGTCTCTCGTTGGTATAGGCCATCGAGTTGGCATCACCCGGATGGATATCGATGTCGCCTTGGGTAAAGATAAAGGGAATATTTACTATTTCCTGGTTATCCGCATAGACGATGTTCATCGTTTGACTATACTTAACTTCAGCGCTGTTTCGTCTTTTGACCGGGTCGCTGATATCCCACAAGGTCAGATCAGCTCCTGCGATCCAGAAACCATCCTTCTCGATCTTCAGGGTAATGCAGATCTGATCGCCGTCCTTGATCTCTTTCTTGGCCTGCGGACCAAAATCCAGCTGATCGAGGGTGTAGATGACATCGATCTTTCGCCCATCGATGATTCCGGCTTCCTTAAAAATGATCTTTAAAACCGGTCCTTCAATGGTAAAGCCGTTTTTAGCCTGGCCCTCAAGCAGGGTATGTTCAAGAAAAATCATCTTGTACTGATTTGGTGAATAGGTCTCATCCACCACCCGGATCCTTTCATCTTCCGGATAGATAATGCTGTTGGCTACGGTCGTATCAAGCATCAAAGCATCGCTGATAATGGGCATATTATCTTCGATGATGTGAAATTCATTCCCATGATCCGCAAGTATGTTCGCTGTTGGAAATACCAG
>JAFWFB010000058.1 GCA_017512625.1 Erysipelotrichaceae bacterium | reverse complement strand
CATCATTACCCTGGTAGGTATCCATACCTCATTGCTCGGTATCTTTTTGATCACTATCTTCGACAAGGATCTGGATGCCCTCAAACTGGTATTCGAGGTATTCAGTGCCTTCGGTACCGTTGGTCTTAGCATGGGCGTCACATCATCCCTTAGTGTTGCCAGCAAGCTTCTATTAACCATCATCATGTATATCGGCAGGATCGGACCATTTACCGTCCTGACCCTGTTTAGATTCAGTGAAGTCGAAAGAGTCCGCTACGCGGAAGGAGACATAGCCATCGGCTAAAGACAAAGGAGTAAGAATATGAAAAACAGAACTACCTATGGAATCATCGGTATCGGCCGCTTTGGTGCCTCATTGGCCCAGGAGCTTTTAAAAAACGATGCTGATATCATGGTCATCGACAAGGACCCGGATAAGATCAAGGAATTCAGAGAATATACTGACAATGCTTTTATCGTCTCTTCCCTGGATACCAAATCCCTGCTTGAGACCGGCATTCAGAATGTCGATGTCGCTGTAGTGTGCATTGGCGAGCAGCTGGATGTCTCCATTCTTGCTGCTATGTCATTAGTAAACATGGGTATCCCGAAAGTCATCGCCAAAGCAAGCAGTGAAGAACACGGAACCATCTTAAAGAAGATCGGCGCCGAGATCGTCTATCCGGAAAGAGACATGGCGATCAGACTGGCCAATTCTTTGCAATCCTCTAAGGTCATCGACTTCATTCAGTTAAACCAGAAGATCAACATCATCAAATATGCGATCAATGGAAAATTCTATGGCTTAAGCATCAGGGAACTGGATATCCGTCGGAAATTCGGTCTTAACATCATCGCAATCGAAAATACCGGTGAAGTCATTGAAAACGTCTTTCCGGAATACGTCTTTAAGGAGAATGACATCCTGTTTATGACCGGCACTTCCGAAAACATCGCCAAACTCAATAAATGGGCAGCCCAATGAGAAAAGACTGTGAATTCCTGAAGGTCTCCTTTGACCAGTATGGTCAATACGGATCAAAGGAAAACTATGATGATATCATCATGCCTAAAAGAGCCAGCGTCAATTCCGCCGGCTACGATTTCTATCTGCCTGAAAATATTGAAATACAGCCTCACCAGGCGATAAGGATCGCTACGGGTATCCGAGTCAGGATGCAAGCCGATCAGGTCTTATTGCTGGTGATTCGCTCTTCTCTGGGCTTTAAATATCAGCTGGCTCTTTCCAACACGATCGGAGTGATCGACAGCGATTATTTCAACGCGGAAAACGAAGGCCATATTCTGGTCAGTCTGTTGAATCACAGTGAAAAAGTGGTAACATTGGATAAGGGTAAGGCCTTTGTCCAGGGTATCTTTGTAAGCTATGACATCACCAAGGACGATCAGGTCGAGACCATCAGGACAGGCGGTATCGGAAGCAGTGATCTGCGCCTATAGTTTAATGGATAAAATATTAGATTCCGATTCTGATGCTAAAGGTTCGATTCCTTTTAGGCGCGCCATCTAAAAAGATACAGCTTAGGCTTTAAAAAGGTGTTCACACACCTTTTTTTATACTTATTCATATCGTCTTGCCACAGATCAGGTCAGCGACCTTGAGACCATTGGCTGCAGCCTGGGAAAGCGAACGGGAGAAACCGGCGCCATCACCTACCGCATAGATATCTTCCAGACCATCGAGCATGAAGTCGTTGCACTTTGGTCTGGCACTGTAATACTTGCATTCGATGCCATAAAGCAGCGTATCGTCATTATTGGTACCAGGAGCTACCTTATCCAGGGCTTCCAGAGTCTCGATGATATTATCCAGCTGTCTTTTAGGCATGCATAAACTTAGATCGCCCGGTACCGCATCCAGTGTAGGCAGGGTCCTGGACTGCTTCAAACGCTTCTCATCGGTCCTTCGGCCATCCCTTAGATCGCCCAGACGCTGCACCAGTTCGGATCCGCCGCTGATCTTATTGGAAAGCGAAGCAACGGAGCGGGCATACTCGATCGGCTCCCTGAACGGATTGGTGAAATTGATGGTACTTAGAAGGGCAAAGTTAGAGTTTTCACTCTTTTTGTCCTCTTCCTTGTAGGCGTGACCGTTTACGGTAAGGATGCCATCAGCATTTTCCGTTACCACATATCCTCTTTCGTTGAAGCAGAACATCCTTACATTGTCCTTATATTTCCTTGTACGGTAAATGATCTTCGGTTCGTAGATCTTCTTGGAGAAGTGTTCCCAGATGATGCTAGGAAGCTCTACTCTGACACCGATATCGACCTGGTTGTTATAACATTCGACATTATTCTGGATCAGCCATTTCTTGAAGAAGCCGGCACCGACCCTTCCTACCGCGAACACGATCTTATCTGCCTTGATCTGACAGGTCTTTCCTTTGCATACGTAAGATACTACATGATCGGTAGCATCGACATCAGTGACTTCCGCTTCGGTTTTGATGGTGCAGATCTCTCTCAGATAATCGATCATCTTCATCATCGTCTTGAAGTTTGCGTCAGTTCCAAGATGCTTTACCACGCCTTGTAGCATGTGCAGATCATATTGCAGACAAAGAAGCTTCAGCTCGTTATCCGGCTGGTAGGCATCGACATTGGCTCCGAAATTGATCAGGATATCATCAGCCTTATAGATGTAGCGCAATACTTCCCGTTCATCCATGTAATCCTTGAGCCAACCGCCGTATTGGGTCGTGATATTGTATTTTCCATCACTGAAGGCTCCGGCACCGGCCAGACCTTCCATTATGGCACAAGGCTTGCACTTGGCGCAGCGTTTGACGGTCCCCTTGACCAAAGGACAATTACGATCCTTCAGATCCTTTCCTTTTTCCAGGATGGTGACCTTAAGATCAGGATCGTTTTCCAGAAGACGGTAAGCGCACATCAGACCGCCGATACCGCCACCGATAATCACAACATCAGACTTATTCATAATGACCTCCGACCTTATAATCTTACCAAATCCATAATAAAAGAACATCATAATGATGTTCTTTTAATGATCGGTTTTAAATTAAGACTAGTGAGCGATCTCGCTTCCGAAGTTGCAGTATTTCTCTACAGCTTCAGAGATACGCTTCATCTGATCGTCATTTAATGACCACTCAAAAGCAGCACAGTTCTCGACAGCTTCAGCCGGAGTTCTGACACCGCAAAGAGCCATTGAGACGTAATCTTTCTGAGTAGTCCAGTTAATGGTGATCTGAGCAAGAGGCTTGCCACCGAGTTCCTCAGAAACGCCATCCATGACTTTGAGCAGTTCCATAACCTGAGAGAAGTAAGGCTCTTTGAAGAATGGATAGAATCCGTTACGAGGGTCTCTTTCACCGAAAGTAGGTACTTCACGGAAGGTTCCGGTTAAGATACCGGCACCGAGTGAACCATAAGT
>JAFWFB010000057.1 GCA_017512625.1 Erysipelotrichaceae bacterium | reverse complement strand
TAATTCTTCTAGTACTTCCATATTTTTAATTACCTTTTCCTTATCAATTTTATCATTTATGGCATCTTTTTTATTAAGGAAGTAAGAAGTAATGAAAACAGTTTCATTTGTTTTGTGTTTTTCTTTCATTAATTAAAGCTTGTCAATTGACTTAAACCTGGTCTCATAGTAAATTTTAGTTAAATACAAAGATAAGAAGAGTAAGCTGTCTGATTCATCCAAGAGAGTTTGAGTATGGTGAGATCAAATATGAGGAGGACATGCTGAAGATGGCCTTTGAGTAGTGGCGGTGAACAATTAGCTGTCATCGGGTGCGACCGTTATATCGCTAGAGTCTGAACCGGTATCCCGGCGTACTCGATGAGGCAGCAATCGTGAGGTTGTTGTGAAATAAGGTGGTAACACGTTAATATGACGTCCTTTGTCCAGACGTTTTTTTTATTTAGGAGGATAATATGAAAAAGAAAGTCTGCATTCTGTTAAGTATCTTACTGCTGATCGTTCTGGCTGGCTGCACCAAGCCGGCAGAAGAACCGGTTGAAGAACCGACTGAGATCACCTATGTTGATGGTATCGCTGCGCCAAACACTTCCGATACCAAGATCTCCATCGGTGTAACTCCGATCCCTCATGCTGAGATCGTCAACGACGTTGTCAAAGCCAAACTGGAAAAAGCCGGTTGGACAGTTGAAGTCGTTGAATTCAATGATTATGTTTTACCTAATACCGCTCTTCAGGATGGCGATCTGGATGCCAACTACTTCCAGACCATCGCTTACCTCGATGAGCAGAACGAAGAAAGAGGTCTGACCCTTAGAGCTATCTTCGGCGTTCACCTGGAACCGATGGGCTGCTATTCAAATACAATAACTTCTGTTGATGAAATAACTGCTGATGTTACGATCGCCATTCCAAATGACGGATCCAACGAGTCAAGAGCCTTAAAGCTTCTGGAAGACAATGGCCTGATCGTCTTAAAGGAAACTGACGGTTTATATGATCTTACCAGTGTCGATGATGAAAAGAGCCTGGTCAAGAGCTCCCAGATCAGTGAACTGGACGCTGCCAGCTTACCAAGAGTCCTGGAAGATGTTACCCTGGCTGTCATCAATGGCAACTACGCTCTTTCTTCCGGTTTAAATCCGCTTACCGATGCCTTATTCGCTGAAAAGGCTGACAGTGAAGAAAGCTACAAGTACATCAACTATATCGTCGTAAGAGCTGACGATGAAGACTCAGTTAAATCATTGGCTCTGGAAGCTGCCTTCAATAATCAGGATGTCGTTGATTATATCAATGAGAAATACAGCGGTACTGTAATTCCAGCATTTTAATGAAGACCATTTATTTAGCCGGTGGCTGTTTCTGGGGTATTCAGAAATATATCGACCAGTTTAACGGTGTCAAGGAAACAGTCGTCGGCTATGCCAATGGGTTCAAGGAGAACCCAAGCTATATTGAGGTCAAAGCCGGTATTACCGGTCATGCTGAGACCTGCAAGGTAGTTTATGACGAGAGCGTCATTTCCTTAAAGACGCTGCTAGAAAAATATTACCTGGTTATCGATCCGACATCGCTCGATAAGCAGGGAGAAGATGAAGGTCCGTCCTATCGCGTAGGCATCTTCTATGTTGATGAAGGTGATCTTCCGGTTATCAGGGAAGTTACGGACAATGAAGCAACCAAATATGATGAACCTCTGGTCATCGAGATCGAACCTTTGAAGTGCTTCTATCCGGCTGAGGAAGAGCACCAGAAGTATCTTGAAAAGAATCCTGAGGGATATTGTCATATCGATCGCTGCTTCTTTTGTGAAGAGACGGAAAAATGATTGAAATCCATAGTTTAAGCAAGCGCTTTGAAGAGCTGGAGGTACTTAAGAATATCTCACTGACGATCAATGATGGTGAGATCTTCGGTATCATCGGTCAATCAGGCGCTGGTAAATCGACCCTTTTAAGATGCATCAACGGCCTTGAATCGTATCAGGAAGGGGAAGTTAGGGTCAATGGACAGCTGATCGACACCAATGACAAGGAAAGTCTGAGAGTCATTCAGAAAGATATGGGGATGATCTTTCAAAGCTTCAACCTTTTATCTCGTGCCGATGTCTATGAAAATGTGGCCCTGCCTTTACATTTTGCGGGAAAGAATCCGAAGAGTCCGGAAAACGATCAAAGGATCAGGAAACTGATCGAAATGGTCGGTTTAAGCGACAAGATCCATTCCCTGCCAAGGGAGTTATCCGGCGGCCAGCAGCAAAGAGTTGCGATCGCCAGAGCTTTAGTCCTGAATCCAAGCATCCTTTTATGCGATGAAGCTACCAGTGCCCTTGATCCGGCG
>JAFWFB010000056.1 GCA_017512625.1 Erysipelotrichaceae bacterium | reverse complement strand
TGTTACAGAGCGAACTGCGTAACCGTACCTATGAAGTCTATATCAAGGGATATGTAAGTTCTGATGAATGTACTATCGATCCTGATACCGGATATTGTAAGGCCGGCGATGAATACTGCACCATCAGCGGTACAACTTCCATAAACGGACGCTGTGTCTTCACCGTAACTTACTATCATAATGACAAATCAACGATCTATGAGACCAGGACCTTCAATCCGGGACAGACGCTGACTACGCCAAGTATTCCGGATAACTGTACAACCTGGCGCAACATGGACGATGATTCAGAGATCGGTCCGATCACCGTCAACCGAAACTACAGTTTCTACGCGGCCGATCCGACAGAATAAACCAAATTAAAAAGCTATCATCTGATAGCTTTTTTTATTGTCTTATTTATAGCATTTGCCCTCGAATGGACATGATCCGCAATCCGGTTTTTTCGCAAAGCACATGTATCTGCCAAAATATACAAGCAGATGGTGCATCTCGATCCATTTGTCCTTATCGAAGAAGGCAGTCAGTTTTTCTTCGGTCTTTATAACATCGTCTTCAGGATCGGTGATACCCAGTCTTTTCGATACTCTTAGTACATGCGTATCGACAGCTAAGGAAGGAATGCGATAGATCTCTGAAAGGATTACATTGGCACTTTTTCTGCCTATACCATCCAAGGCGGTTAACTGTTCCATGTTATCCGGAACAATGCCGTTATAATCATCTACGAGCTTTTTAGACAGATTAACGATATTTTTAGCCTTGTTGCGATACAATCCCAAAGATTTTATTATCTCTTCCACATCGCTTATATTTGCTTCAGATAACGCCTTAGCATCAGGATACTTCTCAAACAATACCGAAGTAACATTATTGACCTTTACATCGGTCGTCTGGGCGCTTAATCCAACAGCTATGACCAGCTCAAAGGGATTACGGTAATCAAGATCACACTTGGCATTAGGAAAAGTCTTTTTAAGGGTCTCGTAGATCTCTTTACTTTGCATTGTTTTTAAGGATCCCTTCAACATAGGCAGTATTCAGTTTGTTCTTGGCACTGGCGATCTGTAAGGCCTTGATTATGCTTTCATAAGGATAGTACTTGATGAAGCTGTCGATCTTCAGGGCATCATTTTCCGAAAGCGGGCGGCCGAATTCAGTCTCAAAGATCTCAAACAGATTATCACTATTTGTTACCGTGTCTTTTTCCACTTCATTGTCAAATAGCGGTGTCAGATCATAACTTACCCGGTCCCTGGTAACGATCTTCAGATAGTTCTTGCTTATCAGACCCGCAAGCAGTTTATCGATCTCACTCTGGTCCTTTCCCATCTTTGCTGACAGATAGGCATAAGTTATCGGATTATTGTAGGTATTCTGATAATCGATGAGCATGATCAAAAGGATCTCATCACTGCTAAGATCGTAGTTATGCATGTTTTCAAGCAGCCAGTCACGGCGGTTGACGTAATTGTTAAGATACCATTTTTCCATAGCAGATCGGCCTACCTTTCTTCCTTTTTGCCTATCATCAGGACCTTTTCATTTTCAATAAAATCATGTTCGATTGTCACCTTAAAGCCGGTCCTGCGCATGCGTGCCCTGATGTCATCGGGATCATAGATATATTGATGATGATATTCGCTGAATGGTTTCTCATCCAGATAGAAAGTGAATGTTTCATACAGTTCTTTGTCTTCAGCGTGAATTGTGAAGATGTAGGGGACATCATTCAGATAGCCTTCTTCATCATAGTCCTGGGCAAATTCCCTGAGTCGATGCTGATGATGCATGTCAAAGAGCAGGACACCATTATCTTTAAGCTGCTCATAGCAGCATTCAAGCATCATGTCTACCTGTTTATCATCGAGGTAATTGAAGGAATCGACGATGCAAACGATATTATCAAACTTTTCGTTAAGCTTGAAATCGGTCATGTCGAGCTTAAGCAAAGGTACACACGGACATTTGATCCTGGCCTTTTCAAGCATCGCTTCGCTGATATCCGAACCGGTCACATCATAATGGTTTTCTTTCAATAGCTTCAGAAAAGATCCTGTACCGCAAGCCAGTTCCAGCGTCTTGCTGCCAGTACGGTAATGATCAAGTCTTTCAAGCCAAAGCTTTAAGGATTCATCATCGCCCAGCAGTTCGTC
>JAFWFB010000055.1 GCA_017512625.1 Erysipelotrichaceae bacterium | reverse complement strand
TTTAGGATGTCCTTAGGACATTCATTCTCCTGCCTGAAGCCTCCGCTTCGGATACTGTTACCCAGCTTTAATAAGTCTTCTCGATACATTCCATCAGCATATTCATTGCTTGTCCTAATAACAGCCTTATTAAGATCGATATCATTTTTGGATCTTACCAGGATCTCCATCAGCTTATGGGCCATGGTACCCATGACCAAAGCTCTTTCCCTGGTGATGCTATAGGCTTCTTCGACTTCATCTTCGATTTTTCCCGGGGTAGAGATCCGGCTTGGGGTAGCTATCTCATAGGATTGCCTTCCTGATAGCTTGCTGAAATCCCGTTCCTTGGCCTGACTTATCAGCTGTTTGATATCAATGATTTCTTTTTCCTTGTTTTCGACAGTCTTACGGCTGATATCGTAGTAGCTGACATTGTTTACCAAGTCATTCCAGGCATTTTGTTTAGCAATGACATCGCCTTTATTCAGCTTGACACCGATAAGCAGATATTGCGCTGCCCTGGTAGCAGCAACATATAGAAGCCTTTGTCTTTCGCACTCAGAAGAGCGTAGTTCATCTTCATCCTGCTCACCATAGTTATTGGTCTCGATCTCACCGATCTTCATGGCATAACTGTTTACACCATCTATCTCGTATTCAACTCTGTAACGGTCACCCTGACTTCCTTTCTGATTGGTGGAGGTCGCCAGGATGACGATCGGTCTTTCCAGACCCTTTACCTTATGCAGGTTTGCGAGATGGACGACATCCTCATCCTGCTTGAAGGAGGCGCTTCTTTCCTCTGAGCTTCGGCCTTGCAAGATATCCAACAAGAATCTTCCCGCATCCCTTAAGTTAACGACCGTACCATCGCTTTGGGCTTTTCTTAAAAGTTCCAAAGCATAGTAGTAGTATTCCAGATTATCGCTGTTACAGATCTCCATGATCTTGTATTCATCAGTGATCTTTTCAAACAGTCTTACCGGACTGTAATCAGCTATCTTGATATCGCTTGTAACCCTAAGGGTCTTGGTGCTCTTTTTAAGATCGTAGATCTGCTTCTCACTTAGGTTGAAAGCTTTCGATCTTAAAGCATCATAGGCATAGATCTCATCATAGAAGACCAGGGCAAGGAAAACCTTGATCGTAGTGGTCAGGATCTCACACTGGGAGAAATTGACCTTGCCTTCGACCTTGACCGGGATCCGGTGACGGACAAAGGCATCGATATAGTCATTCAGTTTACTCTTGCGGTAGGTGATGACCATAAAGTCCTTGTAGGAACAAGGTCTAAGGCCATTACGGGTATCGATCATCACCTTTTCATCGATCATCTTCTGAATGATATTGGAAACAGCTTCCGGGTCCTGTTTAAATTCGGAAATGCTGTACTGATAGACGCTTTGATCATTCTTGATCTCTTCCTGTTTGTAAGGTATGGTCAGGTATTCACATTTATCGATGTTGGTTTCATTGCTAAACATCGGGATAAAGCTGTCATTGAACCACTGCTTAAGATAGTCTTTCGAACGGAAGTTTTGCGTCAGATACAATACTTCCCGCTTATCACCGTCAAACAGTCTTTTGACATTGTTAAAGGACTTGATATCTGCATTCCTGAATCGGTAGATCGACTGTTTTGGGTCGCCGACGATAAACAGTGAGCCATCCCTAAGATCACCCTTGCTCCAGTCCTTTTCCGGCTTTATCTGGCTTAGATAGAAGAAGATCTCAGCCTGGATCGGGTTGGTATCCTGGAACTCATCGATCAGGAAGTAGGAATGGCGTTCCCTGATATGTCTGATCAGTCTGCCACCCTTTTGGGCATCTTCCCTTAAGGTATCCCTTAGATAGTAAAGATAGTCATCAAAGGTTAAAAGACCTTCGCTTTTTAAATGCTCACTGATCGCCTTGGCCGCATCAGTCAGAAAATCCAGACAGATGTCATACTGATAATTCTTAAGATCGTTTAAAGGATAATATGGATCTTCGATGTTTAAGGCGTAGTAAACCGGTCGGCTTCCCTTCAATTCAAAGAAACCGGAATGATCGATACCGATACTTTTCGGATCATCGGTATATAAACGGACTTTTTTAATATCATTAAGCGCTCTGATCAGCTCAGAGATCCTTTCCGGCCAGTGTTTGGTATCGTGGAACGATCTCTTAAAGCCGATCAGGTTATCAGCCGCCTTTTGGGATTCCTTATCACCTTTTTTAAGCGATTCTTCATTGGCGACCAGGGTGTCGACCATCTGAAGGAAGCTTTCCTGACGGTATTTGAATTCCTGATCATTAAAGATATCCTTGTGCTCTTCCCTTACCAGGTTGGTGCGCACCAAAGAGATGATCCTTCCGATCTCTTCCACAAACATCTGGTCCGGATGACGCAGACAGTTATTATAGGCTACAGCCTTTTCTCTTAACTGCTCCCCATACTCGCCGATCAGGATCCGGCGGTATTCATTGCGATAGATATCATTGATCTCTTGCTCATCGACCACCTTGGAGTCAAAAGGTATTCCGGCACTGGCCGGATGTTCACTTAAGACCATGTTGCAGAAGGAATCGATGGTTCCCATGAAACAGAGATCGATGTCATTTAAAGCTTTAAGGCAACGGCTACGGGTAAGATCGTTGGCTATACCCAGTTCACCTGCTTTTGGTTCTTCCTTGGAAAAATCATTAGCTCTTTGATAAAGCATCCTTTGAAAGCGCAAATAGAATTCATTGGCAGCCGCCTTGGTAAAGGTGATGGCACAGATCTTGGAGATATCGATGCCATCCTCGACCATGGCTACCATCCTTCTTACCAGCATCGTCGTCTTCCTGAACCGGCTCCCGCTTCTACGAAGAAGTTATGATCGGTCTTTTCGACGATGGCTTTTCTGGCTTCTACATCATTACTGATCATCTTCTTCCTCCTTCGCGTAACGGCCACAGACAAACAGATACTGACAATATTGACAGCTGGCCTTATTCTTATCGGTCAATGGGAAATTATTTTCTTTAATGCTATCGGCTATATCTCCATATAGTTTATTGAGATCGCCTCTCATCTGCTCGTTGTATTCACAAACGACGCTGGCAGGGAAGCGTAGATAGCGGTAAACGGAACCGGAGACCTTTTTCTTCAACAGCTTCTCTTCGATGAAGCAGTAGATAATTGTCTGGATACAGGACTCAAAGTCATCACGGCGATGAACGATCCTTTTTCCGGTCTTGTAGTCCGCAATGATGATCCTGCCATCGATCTCCTGTTCTACACGGTCAGGAATGCCCCTTACTCTGATGCCTCTTCCGGTATCGATCGGATCATTCATGTTGCCACCCTCAGCATCGATGACTTTTCTTCCATAGTCGCTGTCATAGGCATTTTCCATCATCCGGATAAAGCTGTCCCTTTCCGCTTGGGAGATATGTTCGCTGACCGGAGGACGCAATCTCAGATAATCATCAAAGGCATCAGTACAAAGTTTTATGAATGACTGCTTTGTATAGTCTTTCTTTGCTAAAGATTCCATTAAGGAATGGGTAAGGATACCATAGTCGATCGGATTGATGATGACTAACGGGTCATCTTTCTCCAGTTCCGGAATGCCTAAGATCCTGGCCAGATAGAAAAGTCTAGGGCAGATCAGGTAATCTTCGATCGCTGAAGGAGAGAAAGTATTCTCTTTGATCAACGGTTCCTGTTTATTTACTTTAAAGTCATTGGTGATCTGATAGTCTTCACTGTATCTTTTTACCAGCAAAGCTTTTAAGTCATTACGGTTTTCAAAATAACCGATATGGCTTTCTTCAAGCATCTTTTCAAAGTCACCATACGAACCTTTAGGATACTGCTTCTGATACAGTTCGAATAGGATCGAGGAAGGGTTGGCTTCCTTGACCTGGGCCAGATCAAAATGGGAATAGGAAAGATGGATAGTGCTTCCAGACAGGGATGCACAGCTAAGGAAATCGATAAGTCTTTGTTTCTTTTGCTCGATCACCTCGATCGAATTAGGAAGCTTATCTTCATCTTCGAAAAGACGGTAATCGTTATCCAGAAGCAGATAATTCTCTACCGGTTTACCCGGGAAATTATCAGCAGACAGGCCCATTACATAGATATGTTTTCTAAGACTGCCAATGGCCTTATCGATGGTATTGACTAAAAGGCTGTTATTACCGCTATCGATCCTTAGACCGATGCCACCCATCCTTTCGATCAAAGCCTTATCATCATGATTGTAGCGGCTAAAGATCTCCAGTTCCTGATCGATGGCCATCAAGGCACTTTGCTCTTCTATATCATCTTCTTCGATCAGCGTATATTCGTTTACCAGATAACGGTACCCTTTACAAAGCTCATCGCTTAAAAGCACCAGGTCATTAAAGACATTGTTGCGGTTATCGGAAACGATGATCCTTTCAGCGCCTCTTAGCTTCTTCCTATTTTCCTCCGTGTCAAAGCCAAGACGCATGTTTCCCGCAAGATCCAAGACCTTCTTAAACCTATCCGGATCGCCACCCGAGATCTTTTCCATCAGTTTATTGCGGTCAAAGGCTTCGCTTTCGATGATCTCCAGTAAAGCATCGTGGCTGTTAAATGATCTTTCACTCCAGCGGTAAAACAGATCCAGTACCTTATAGGCATTAAAGGATCTTAATGATCTTCCCTGATCCGTATTTAAAGCAATGTCATATTCCATCAAAAGATCTACGTAACTGCTATCAGCCAATACCAGCTGACATTCATCCAGGTTAAGGTTACGGCTTAAGATGTCGCCCAGGACATAGTCGATCTCATTGGAGGCACCATAATAGCGCTGATAGTCTTCTATCCTGATCTCTTCACCTTTTCTTTCAAAAAGGGAAGCGCTGCTTATCGTCTTAAGCCTGCCGCCAATGGATTCAACCAGGGCTTTTTCGAGTGGGTTAAGCTTATAACCGGAAAGTTCATAAAACTCAGCATCTATCTTTTCACCACCAGCGATCGCCTTGCGTAAAAAAGAGACATTATCGCTCAGTTCATTTGTCTTTAAATATTCAATATAGCGGTCATAGACTGCTACGATCGCTTCATTCTTTTCCTTGAATTCCGCCTGTTCTATAAACTGATGATGTATCTTTGACTCTTCATCATCGGTAATAAGCATCCTTAAGGAATTAAGCGAGTTCACCAGATTCTTAGCATCGGTATAGGATGCGTTAGTAAAGTAAGGGATATCCTTTAAAAAGGAATAGATAAGAGCTGTCGCTTCCTTGGAAGAGATAAAGGTCTTTTCACTTTCAAAGTCGCTTGTTTCCAAGCAATATTGCGCCAGTTGCAATCCACTCATCACCCTAAGTCCAATGGTATTTACACCATTGATACCCAAAGTCTTAAGCAGACGGCTGCCATTGATATTATCGATTACCAGGATCCGCTGTTTCATACTTAAATTCTATCATTCAAAAAGCTGAATGTTACTTATCCAGTTTTGCTGGTTTAAAAAAGATGACTTAAATCGTTTTTTATCTTAAAATAGATACGTACTTTGGAGGTGTCTTATGTTGGAATTCCGTTATGATACACAGCTGTTAATTGAAGGCGAAGGCCTTAATGAAGATGAGATCAACGATTACATCATCGAACACTTTGAAGGAGACTGCCTTTTAGCTGTAGGTGATGATACTCTGATCAAGATCCATTTCCATACCAATGAACCATGGAAAATTTTGGAGTATTGTTCGACCTTAGGCGAAATCTATGATATAGTCGTAGAAGACATGGATCGACAATCCAGAGGTCTTAAAGGTTAATAAAAGGAGAGATACCCAAGCGGTGAAGGGGTGCTCTTGGAAAGGGTATAGGTCGGTGAAACGGCGCAGGGGTTCGAATCCCCTTCTCTCCGCCATTTAAAACAACAGGAATAGCTGATGCTGTTCCTTTTTAATTCTGTTTAATTGAAAAGGGTATTTTAATTAACTATTATTTAATTATGAAAGATCTGACTTTTCTGCCTGAGTCATCCCTTACGGAAGAAGAAATAATCAAAGAAGCCAACCGTTGTCTTAGCTGCCTTAACCCGCAGTGTGTCAAGGGTTGTCCGCTTCCTAATAAGATCCCTGATTTCATCAAACAGGTAAAGCAGGGTGATTTTGACTCGGCCTATAAGATCCTTAAGGAAGAAACGATCCTGCCTGAGATCTGTGGCACTATCTGTCCACACGAAAAACAGTGTCAGGGAAAATGCATCCTGGGCATTAAAGGCACACCGGTCAAGATCGGGGCCATCGAAGCCTTTACCGCTAAAAAGATCAGGGAAAGCCAAAGTGAATATAAGCAAAACATAACCAGCAATAAATACAATATTGCCTGTATCGGCTCTGGTCCCGCATCCCTTGCCTTAGCCCTTTTACTCAGTGAAAATGGCTATAACATCACCATTTATGAAAAAGAAGAATACTTTGGAGGTGTTCTTAAATGGGGCATTCCTTCCTACCGCTTAAACCCAAAGATCCTGGAAGATAAGATCGAACTGTTAAGAAAACGGGGAGTCCGTTTTATAAACAACTGCGAAATAAATGATCTAAGTAAATTAAAGAAAGAATATGATGCGGTCTTTATCGGCATCGGTGCAACCATTCCTAACAGATCAAAGCTGGAAGGCGAAGATCTAAGGGGTGTATATTTTGCTGACGATTTCCTTAAAAGCGTCAACCTAGCACCACTTGATAAACAGGGAAATCGCAGCTTTGAAGCCTGTGGCAGGAATGTAGTAGTTGTCGGTGGCGGCAATGTAGCGATGGATGTTGCCAGAGACGCGATCCGTTTAAAACAGGTTGAAAGTGTAACGATCCTATATAGACGAAGTGAAAACGAG
>JAFWFB010000054.1 GCA_017512625.1 Erysipelotrichaceae bacterium | reverse complement strand
TACGGCATCGAAAAAGGAAAAAGGACCGTCTTTGAGGGTCTTTTCCATTCCTCTATCAACGATCAACAGATCATCGGCTTTGTTAACTCCGAGACCGTCATGGTAGCAAATGATGCACCATTCAAGCTGTTAAGGACCAATACGCCAAACATCACCTATAAGGCTGATGGCTACTATAAAGACAATGTTTTGATCTCCAATCTGATCGGACCGCTGTTTATCCGCAATCCGCATCTTTTATCATCCCTGATGGAGAAATATCTGAGACAGATCGATCCTGGCTTTGAACCTGTAAAGATCGACTGCTCGCTGGAAGATACTGCCCTGAAGGTCTTTATCGATAACTATTATCAAAAAGAGGAAACGAAATGATATTTCAGAATGTATTGGAAGCGATCGGCGATACACCACTGATCAAACTGAATAAGATGGTTCCCGAAAGGTCCGCTGACATCTATGTCAAATATGAAGGCGTCAATATCGGTGGTTCCATCAAGACCCGCAGTGCCTATAACATCATTAAAAATGCGCTGGACAGAGGAGAGATCGATAAGGATACGACGATCATTGAAGCCACCAGCGGCAATCAGGGTATCGCCTTATCCCTGATCGGTGCTGTTTTGGGCATCAGGGTGATCATCGTCATGCCTGATTCAGTATCTTTGGAACGTCGAAAACTGATCAAGGCCTATGGCTCAGAACTGATCCTGATCCACGACGATAACAATATCGGTGAATGCATCGAAAACTGTTTGAAGAAAGTAAGGCAATTGCAAAAGGAAGATCCAAAGGTATTTGTCCCTTCCCAATTTGATAACAGAGATAACCCGGCAGCTCATCTTGAGCAGACCGCCAGGGAGATAATTGCTGATCTTCCTCATATCGACGGATTTGTGTCCGGCTTTGGTACCGGCGGTACCATTACCGGTATCGGCAAAGCCTTAAAGAAAGCCAATCCGGATACCGAGATCTGGGTACTGGAACCGGAAAAGGCTGCCATCCTTTCAGGTGGCGAGATCCACTCCCATTTACAAATGGGTATCGGTGACGGACTGATCCCGGAAAACCTTGATACGAAAATCTACGACCATATCGAGATCGTAACGGATAAACAGGCAATAGATACTGCCAAGGAGCTGATGCGTCTTGAAGGTATCATGGCAGGCATCAGCAGTGGTACCAATGTCTATGGTGCCCTAAAGCTTGCTGAAAAACTGGGTAAAGGAAAGATCGTTGTAACGGTACTGCCTGATACCGGCGAAAGATACCTTAGCACGCCTCTATTCGACTGATAAAGCATTAAAAAAAGACCATTCGGTCTTTTTTTATTTTCTTAAGCCTAACTTTTGTACCAGTTCACGGTAACGGTTAACGTCTTTATCTCTTAAGTAAGATAAGAAATTACGACGCTTACCAACCATCATTAACAGACCTCTGTTAGAATGATAGTCCTTCTTGTGAACCTTTAAGTGTTCGGTAAGTCTGTTGATCTGGGCAGTCAGGATAGCGACCTGAACTTCAGTAGAACCGGTGTCGCCTTCGAAACGTGCATATTCCTTGATAATGGCAGACTTTTCTTCCTTAGTAAGCATTTTTTCCTCCTGTATACTTTATCTTTAAATCCAAGTAAGAGGTTGAGGATTCCTCAAACATAGACTTGAACGCTTAATTATTATAACGGTATTGTCCGAATAAATTCAACAGTTTATTAAAGAATTA
>JAFWFB010000053.1 GCA_017512625.1 Erysipelotrichaceae bacterium | reverse complement strand
TTTCTTAAAGAAAGCGATACCGGCCAGTGATGGTTCACCACCATGCCAGACAAAGTAAATGTTCGGTCCCTGATTGTTGGAAAGATAATCGGCGATATACTTCTCCAACAGATCATAGTCGATATGCAAAGGGCCCTTATCTTCTTTCAGATAATAACAATAGGAACATTTCATATTACAAAATGCTCCTGTTGTTTTTATCATTGTTGTGTATTGATTGATCACTTACTTCAGATGCTTGTCAAAGAAGTCGAGTGCCTTGTTGAATGAATCCATGGCTGCTTCCTGACGATACATCGGTTTGTCATAATACCAAATACCATGTCCGGCACCATCGTATTTGATGAATTCGTAATCCTTGCCATACTTGTCGAGCAACTCTTCCTGCTTGACAACTTCTTCCGGTGTCGGGAACTTGTCATCGTTACCGAAGATACCGAATAATGGGCAGTTCAGATCTTCTACGTGATCAGCTGCTGTATAGGTGTTGCCTTCTTCATCGGTCCTTTCACCGAAGACACTTCCGCCCCAGCAGTCGATAGCAGCATCGAAATCATCCAGTTCGCAAGCAGCCATAAAGGCATGTCTGCCACCGGAACACATGCCGATGACACCGACCTTACGGTTGGAATCAGGCTGTGATTTCAGGAACTCAGCTGATGCGTGAGTATCGGCCATGACGCTCTTGTCAGGGACCATACCGGCTTCGCGGCAGCGGGTAGAAACTTCCGCAGGAGTTCCATCACCATAACGGTAGTAGATATTAGGACATACTACCTGATAACCATGCTCAGTGAATCTTCTGGCAGTTTCACGGCACCACTCATCCCATCCAGGCATATGAGGAATCAAAACGATTCCCGGAACGTTTTCCTTGCCAACAGGACGGGAGAAATAAGCGTTGATCTTTTCACCGTTGACTTCCAGATCGATCACCTTGGCTTCCATGGCTGAGTAATCGTAGGTTTTGAAATCATTCCACATATTATTTCTCCTTTATTATTCCAGGCCGAATAAATAACTGTAAACAGGCTGTTTAGAGTAATAGATTTCGACCATAAAGTTCGTATTCTCGCTGACGTAATTCTCGATGGCGGCTGCTTCCTTCTTGGATCCGTCCTTACCGACATAGATCGTCAGAAGATCATAGTCCTCATGATTCTTAAGTTCATCGATCAGACCGTAGACTGTCTTTAAACGGTCAGGGTCAGAGCAGACGATACGCTTGTCAAACATGGCGATGTAATCATTCTTTTTGACCTCGACTCCATCGAATGAGGTGTCCTTGATCGCATATGTGATCGAAGCACTGAGGATATGCTCGATGCATTCCTTCATGTTTTCAAGGTTATCGTTGATATCAGCGCTTTCGTCATAGACAGCCAGTGCAGCGATACCCTCTTGCATCGATCTGGTCTCCAGTACATAGATGTGCTTGTTGTTGATGACATCCTGGACCTGCTTGGCAGCCATGATGATATTGGAATTATTAGGCAGGATGATGACGTTCTTGCAATTGCAGCGGTTGATGACTTCTACGAAATCCTCAGTTGAAGGATTCATGGTCTGACCACCGCTGATGATGTAATCAACGCCGAAGTCCTTGAACAGTTTATTCATGCCACTACCGGCAGATACTGCCAGTACGACGTTTTCCTTATCGATATTCTTATCGACTTCGATCTTGTTAAGATCCTGCAGGTTCTCGATCTGGATCTTGGTGAATTCACCATAACGCTGACCGATATTAAGTACCTCGCCCGGCTTCATGGTGTGGACCTTGAAATCGACATTGTAGCCCTGGGCATGGATCTCGACCATGTCACCGACACCATTAAGGGCACGGTTAAGACGGCTTTCGGTAAAGCGTTCGAAACCTTCTTCGCTAAGCTTCATGCTAATCTGGGCATTGTAGCCGGTCTCCGGTTTCTTTTCGTCTGAAGTCTCTTCTTCTACATCGGAATAGGTCACCGGTGCACCATCGAGATATGCGGTAAAGCCTTCAAAGATGGTTACCAGTCCCTGTCCGCCACTATCGACGACGCCGACTTCCTTTAAGACCGGCAGCAGTTCCGGTGTTCTTTCCAGCGACAGTTTGGCTTCTTCAGTCAGGGTATGGAAATAATCCTCGATGCTTACGCCCGGATTGGCTTTGACATATTCATTGGCCATCTCTGAGCTTTCACGGATAACGGTCAGGATGGTTCCTTCGACCGGTTTCATGATGGCCTTGTAGGCAACTTTGGTACCGTTTAAAAACGCTTCAGCGATCTCGGCTACATCAGCAGCGTCCTTGCCGTCGAGATACTGGTGAAAGCCACGGAAGATCTGGGAGGTGATTACTCCACTGTTTCCTCTGGCACCCATCAGCAAGCCACGGGAAAGGGCTTTGGTGACATCCGTTAAGGAATCGCCGACCTTTAAGGCTTCCTTGACTCCGTTTTCAAAAGTCATGGACATATTGGTTCCGGTATCTCCATCAGGTACCGGGAAAACATTCAATGTATCAATATAGGCGTGTTTGTTGCTTAAATTGGCAGCAGCGCTCGCAAGAGCTTCCTTTAACACTTTTCCATCTAACTTGTTCATTCGACGTTCTTCACTCCTTGCACATAAATATTTACGCTATCTACCGTTACTTCCAGATTCTTTTCGATCACGTATTTGATACGTTTCTGAGCCTCCAGAACCACCTGGGAGATCTTTACACCGTAGGATACGATGATATAGATATCGATATCCAAATTACCCTTATCGGTTACGGTAATTCCCTTGGCATAATTATCTTTTTTCAGGATTTCCAGATAAGTATCTTTAATAATATTCTTTGAGGTCATTCCAACGATGCCGTAGCATTCGCTGATCGCGGAACCAGCAAGCGTAGCGATGGTCTCGTCACTGATCTTGATCGTTCCATAACTGGTGTTTTTGTTAATACTCATGATAATTAACTCCTGTTTAAACTATATCTTGATAAACAATTTTTTACCAATTTCAAAAAATCTTCGTCGATTGACGACATAGTTATTATATATTAATCGCAATTTTATAGAAAGTATTATTCAGTTTCAACGGTCATTTCTTCCTCTGCAGGCTCTTCCACCGGCTCCTCTTCTACCGGAACAAACGGGCAGGCCGAGGTATAGGCGGAATTGCTTACTTCTTCGAAGAAGATACAGTTTTTGCTCTCTTCCAGATTGGAGGCAATACCATGATACTTATCAAGCAGACCTAAGGCTTCCTTAGAAAGGAAAAGATAGTTAGCATCACGGGTTATCATCATCATGCTGTTTTCATCATAGGAAAGCGGAAAGATGGAGATATCGCTGATCTCAGACAAGACGTCCTGATCGACATCCTTGAAATAAGGTGCGATCAAAGCCAGCGTTTCCTGGTCAATATTATCCAGATACGGGATCTTATCAAGCAGATCGAGGCGGTTGTCAGCTAAAGGATAGCTGTTAGCATCGCAATCGATCAGACAAATGCCATTGTCGATAATGGTATAGCCGATGATCAGTCTCTCCTTGACATCGATGTTGATGATCTTGTATTTATCTTTTTTAACGGTGACTGATTCGATCAAAGGATTCTTCCTGATGTCTTCTTCGACTTTGGCCGGAAAGACAAACAGGAAAACATCTCCTTCCTCAACGGAAGCAAGATCCCTGATCTCATTATCGCTTACAAAGCGGTTGTTTCGTATATTTACCCGATAGACACGGGAATAGTCCGATAAAAGATAACCGGCCAGCGCTAAGATGATGATCCCAACTGCTGCCAGGATGATTATTAATCTGGTTCTCTTATTTTGCATCACCAAATAGCTCTACTTCCAGTTTTAGATCGATACCGTATTTATCCTTGATGGATCTTTTGATCAGATCGATAGCAGCCACAAAATCCTTGGCCTGACCGCCACCGATGTTTACAACAAAATTAGGATGTTTCTCGCTGATCTGGATCCCGTTGATCTTATGACCGCGAAGGTTGCAGCCATCGATCAGCTGCCAGACATACTGACCTTCCGGATTCTTGAAGCAGGAACCGCAGCTAGGCTTATCCAGAGGCTGGGTCTGCTTACGTCTTTCAAAACGCTCATCCATCAAAGCCTTGATCTCCTTTGGATCTTTCGGCTCCAGCTTGAAGATGGCTGCTAAAATGATCCAGTCCGCGTGTTCCTGGAAGATGGAATGACGGTAAGAGAATTCACATTCCGCATTATCCATCCACTCTACTTCATCGCCCTTTAAGACCATGACCTTCTCCAGAACATCGGAGATCGACATCTTGTATGCTCCCGCATTCATGAAGATCAGGCCGCCGATCGAGCCGGGGATGCCATGAATGAATTCCAGACCGCTAAGTCCATTAGTTAAGGCCATATTGGCCAGACGGATGGCTGATTGTCCGGATTCGACCGTTACCCGGTTATTTTCAAAATAGCAGTTGTTTAACTGATCCAGTGTAATGACGATGCCATCGTAAGGTTCATCCTGACAGACCAGGTTGGAACCTTTACCGATGATCTTGTATTTCAGCTTATTCTCTTTGATATAGGCCATCAGTCTGCGCAGATCTTCAAAAGAGAAAGGGCTGATCAGGTATTTGATCGCTCCGCCGATCTTGATGGTCGTGATGTCTTTAAAGGATTTATTGGTCTTGACATCGCCGTATTGTTCTAGTTCTTTAAGGATATTCATAATGACATTATTCTTTCTGCTATCTTTTCACAGGCTTTTGGATTACCCAGGGTCTTGGCTTGTTTTTTCATCGTTTCCAGCGTCTTTGTATCACTCAGACAATCGATGATCGTTTTATACAACAGTACCGGGGTCAGATTCTTTTCTTCGATGACCTTTGCAGCATCGATATTGACCAGACTGAGGGCATTGTAATACTGGTGATTGTTGGTGACATAAGGACTTGGGATCAGGATCGAAGCGACGCCTAAGGCACTGATCTCACAGATGGTAGTTGCTCCGGCCCGTGATATCAGCAGATCGGTATCCGCCAAAGCCAAAGAACCTTCGACCCGGTTTACGACCTTGACATTATCTTTCCTGAATCCATCGTAATTGTGGATATAGCTTTCACCTGAAGCATATAACAGGTTAAAAGGCAGTTTATCATGCTCATCGAGCATCTTGTGAACGACTTTATCGACTGTCTCACTGCCCAGTGAACCAAAAAACATCAGCACTTTAGGAAGTTCTTCATCCAGACCCATCTTGTGGAAATAATCACTTTTCTCGATGGTATTGACACTGCTTTGCGGGTTACCGAGGATCTCGGTATGAGGGTTCTTGAAATAATCGAGATTCTCCTTATAGGATCCGATCACCAGGTCGACTCGTTGGTCTAAAACTCGGTTGGCTTTGCCCGGAAAGGAATTCTGTTCGTGGATGACCGTCTTTTTCTTTCTTTGCTTGGCCGCCAAAACGACCGGCAGGCTGATGTAGTTGCCGAAACCGACAACGACATCATATTCCTCTACCAGTTTAAGGCATTTTAAATAGTTGGAAACAAAGGAAAAGATCCCCTGCAGCTTTCCAATCAGAAAACCGTTGTAATTGCGGATATCCAGGGCAATGAAAGGATAGCCGCGCTCAGGGATGACCTTGTTTTCCATTCTTGATCGGGCACCGATAAAGGTGACCTCATGACCGGCTTCCTTGAACTTTTCCGCCAAAGTCAAAGCCGGATATATATGTCCGCCGGTACCACCGGCACAGAATAAATATTTCACCATTTAATTATAACAAAACGTAATGGTTTTTACTTAAGCAGATAGTCGCCGTCCTCTTCAACGATGTGGGTCGAATAGAAACTCTTAAGACCCTTTACCATCATCTCAACATCTTCCTTGCCACCGGTCTCAAAGCAGGAGTGCATAGCCAGAGTAGGAAGACCGATATCAACGCTTAATACCGATACCTGGGAAGTTGAGATCGAACCCAGGGTACCGCCACCCATGTAGTCGCTGTTATTGGCGAAGTTCTGGTATCTTACTTTATTCTTGTCCATGATGGCCTTGAATAAGCCTGAGCTTAAGCCATCGCTTACATAGGACTTGGCAGCATTGTATTTGACGACGATGCCTTCGTTCATGTACGGATGATTGTTCTGATCGGAACGGTTTGGATAGGCCGGATGGATCGCATGGGCATTATCGGCACTTACCAGAAGGGTATTATTAAGCATCTTGAGATAATCGAGATCCAGTGAACGGGCGATCGAACTCAAAGTATCGAATAAGAAAGTCGATCCGGCACCTTCAGCCGTTCTTGATCCGACTTCTTCCGCATCAAAGGATACATAGACATTGATATTGTCCTGATGCTTGCCTTCCAGGAAACCATAAAGACTGGTAAAGGCACATTCTAGATTATCCAGGTGGAAGGAAGAGATGAATTCATCCTTATCGCCCCAAACCAGGCCTTTCATTCGCGGATAAAGGTAGAGATCGAAGGAGATGATATTATCGGCAGCAATGCCACTGTATTTTTCCAGGATCTTTTTAAAATCTACTTCTTCCTTAAGACCGATCACCGGCAACATGTCATTTTGAACCGATACCTTAAGGCCGTTATTTACATCATGATTCTGGTGAATGGCCAGATTAGGGATCAGAAGCAGATCCTTGTCGATATTGATGATCTGGCGGACTATCCGGTCTTTTTCCCTGCTTACGACTCTGCCGGCCAGGGAAAGCGGTCTGTCATACCAGGTATTGAGGATGGCTCC
>JAFWFB010000052.1 GCA_017512625.1 Erysipelotrichaceae bacterium | reverse complement strand
TATAGAGCTTTTCCGTCTGTTTATGGTTTACCTGATAGAAGGATGCCGGGGATATCCTGAAGGTATAGCCTAAAAGCTTATCTTCAATATAGCCCTTGCCAAAGAGGATGATATTCTTATCACCCAAGACCATGCTGGTCCTTTTACGATTGACATTCAAGACGATGGTTTTGATATATGGGTGTTTGTCTAAAAGAGCTTTGATAAAGTCGTTTTTCTTCGGAAAGACCGGGGAACCGGAGACAATGACTACCATGGCCTGCTTGCCATCATAGCTGGTCTTGACCATGACATGGCGCAGAAAGCCCTGCATGGCGTTCTCGTCAAAGACGCTTAGTTTGAATGATCTTTGTAAGGAAATGATGGTATTAAAGATCTCATTGGCTTGCCTGCTGGCAAGCTGACAGGACTTAACCGGCACGATGCTATGGGTACTGGTGACATAGTTTCCCGCAAGCACTCTTCCCTTGTAGTCCTTGCCAAAACTGATCTGAACCTTGTTGCGGTAAAAGTAAGGGTCATCCATTCCTTCGATGCCTTCGACCGGCCCAAAGGATCCGACCTGTTTCTTTACAAAATCCAGTTTGTATTCGAGTTGTTTTTCATAGGAGAGGTGCTGAAGCTGACAGCCTCCGCAAAGATCCCTTACTTCACACGGTTTCAGTATTTCCGACACAAGTTAATTATAAGAAAAGATACCGCTTCTTAAAAGCGGTATCCTGATCGTTATCTTGCTTATAGCTTTTTAGCTTTTTCGTAGGTAGCAATTATTGCTTCCATGCAATCAGCCTTGAAATCGCCATGCTCCAGCGCCCTGATGCCCTCGATGGTCGCACCCTTAGGTGAACAGACCATATCCTTGAGCTGGGCCGGATGCATCTTGGTCTTGGATAAGAGTTCAGCGGAACCAAGTACGGCCTGGGTAGCCATATCATAGGCCTTGACCCATGGAATGCCTTCCAAAACGGCACCTTGGGTAAGTCCTTCGATAAACATCGCGGTAAAGGCCGGGATGGCTCCGGTAAAGCCGGCCGCAACATCGACCAGTTCTTCACTTAACCACTCGACGGTTCCCATCGACTTGAACAGTTTATCCGCAAACTCTCTTTCTTCCGGTTTTAAGGTATTCTCATCACATAAAGCAAAGCAACCTGCCCCAACCAAAGCCGGGATATTAGGCATGACTCTTAAGATCCTGACATTATCACCAAGCATTTCCCTAAGGATCGCATTGGTCTTGCCGGCCATGACGGAAATGACGGCCTTGCCTTTTAATTCACCTTCAAATTCAGCGATCGCATCTTTCGCAAAGTGCGGTTTGACCGCCAGAAAGACCAGGTCTGATTTAACAGCCAGATCCCTGGCACTGCCCAAGACATTAACACCCTTGGCCTGATACTTTTCCTGAATTACCGGGGAAATATCATATACATAAACATCTTTAGCCTTAACCAGCTGGTTATTGACGGCACCGTCAAGCAGGGCACCGCCCATTGCTCCCGCACCTAAAAATCCTATTTTCATTCCTGTTCTCCTTTGATATCCAGTCGCATCTTAACATGAGGGATACCCTCATCCAGAAATTCATCCGAACACTTAACAAAGCCAAACTTCTCATAGAAACCAATCGCATAGGTCTGAGCTTCGACCATGACCGAAGATGGATGATAGAGATCGGTTGCGGTCTTGATGGCCGCTTCCATGATGATCTTGCCAATGCCTACACCTCTGATGACAGAGATGACTCTACCGATGGCCGGTACTTCAAAGGAAGTATCCGGTGGTAATACCCTGGCATAACCCAAGATCTTTCCCTCATCCTCGATCCAGATATGAGTGGCTTTTTTATCGAAATCATCTACCTCCTGGTAGGCACATTTCTGTTCCACCACAAAGACGCTGACCCTCAGTTTATAGATGGCCTGCAGTTCATAGACACTTAGTTCGTCAAAATTTCTGATAAGTATTCTCATGTCGTTATTTATTCCTTCATCAATGGACATCCAGATGATAGATCAACGCCTTGGCTTTGATTCCCGCGATCTTTTCCAAAGCTTCCTTGTAAGCTTCCAATTGACTACGGTATTTAAGATCCAGGTCATCCGGATCGGCGTTGGTCTTATAATCGACGATGTACCATTGACCATCCTTATTATACAAGACATCGATGATGCCATTGATAAGCTGCTTGCCCCTGCGGTAACAGAAAGGATATTCCGTATAGACTTCATCAGCACTTAAAAGTTCTTTTAAGATATCCTTAGGACATTCG
>JAFWFB010000051.1 GCA_017512625.1 Erysipelotrichaceae bacterium | reverse complement strand
GCAGGTCGAAGTAGAAGCCAGGCCGATCGAGATATTCGATATTCATCTGGACAGCATAGATGATGATTCCTTCAGCTTCACCACTACCGTCAGCTCCGGTACCTATATCCGTAAGCTGGTGGAGGATATTGCTGAAAGACTCGGAATCATCGCCACCTTGGATGATCTTACCCGTCTGGCTGTCGGGGAGATCGGTATCGATCAATGCAACAGCCTTGAAGAAGTTTTAAATGGCAATTATTATTTAACTGATCCTATCACGTTACTTAGAAAGAGATACTTCGAAGTAGTTGTCGAAGATCCAAAGCCCTATATCGATGGTAAAAGAGTTTCCATCATCAGTGATGAAGATCAGGTCCTGATCACTTCGGGTAATGAAGCGATCGCTATATACGAGAGAGAATTAGGCGATACATATCGCAATAAAAGAGGTTTATTTTGAAAACGATAAGAGTTTCTTTAAAAGACAGTCATAAATTCAGTGAGCCAATCGCTGCCTGCATCGGCTTTTTCGATGGTTTCCATCTGGGCCATCAGCAGCTGATCAACGAGACTTTGCAATATGCTAAAGAAAATGGAGTAAGTTCAGCGATCTTCTCCTTTGACAAAGATCCTGGTGATGTGATCAACGATTCTCCATCAAGACACATCATGACCCTGACCGATAAGATTAATTATCTAAATGATAAGCATTTCGATTATTTCATCGTAATGGAATTCACTTTGGAGATGATGCGATTATCGATCGATGAATTTCATCGCATGGTCCTTGATAAGTTTGATATCCGTCAGCTATTTGTCGGCAAGGATTTCCATTATGCCTATAAGGGTGAAGGATCATTCGAGACCTTAGGTAGGGACTATAAGGTCAAGGCTATCGATCTGATGAACTATGAAGGCGAAAAGATCAGTTCGACCAGGATCAAGAAAGAACTTGATAACGGCAACATCAAGCAGGTAAACAATCTGCTTGGCCGTCCTTTCCAGGTAACCGCCAAGGTCATCCATGGCCATCAGCTGGGTAAGACCATCGGTTTCCCGACTGCTAATCTGGAGATGTCGCCATATCTTTGTTATCCTAAGGAAGCTGTCTATGTCGGTTCCTGCACGATCCTTAATAAGGATTATCTATGCATGATCAATATCGGCAAGCCTTCGGTAAGCGTCAATGAATCAGCGACTTTTGAAGTCCATGTCATCGGCTATGACGGCAATCTCTATGATTCCTATCTGACGATCAGATTCATCGATCTGGTCAGGGAAGAAATGAAATTCAATTCCCTGGAAGAGTTAAAAACACAGCTGCAGCGTGATATCACCTATATCAATGAAAACTACCAATGATCTTTTAGATAGTCTTAAAGATGTCTTTAAGGACGAATATCCATTGTTTTTGGAAAAGCTTGAAGAGGATCCTAAACGATCCTTTTTCGTCAGCGAGCTTTATAAAGGTAGGGACGAGATCCTTAAAATGATCGATTTTGAAGTAAGTCCAAACGATCTTAACCCTTCTGTTTTTAGCTATCAGATCAATAATATTTCCTCTAAGCCGGTCTATGATCTGGGACTAATCTATGGTCAGGATCTGGCATCATCGATCGTTGCTTTGACCTTCCCTGAAGCAGAAGATCCGCTGATAATCGATCTTTGTGCAGCACCCGGAGGCAAATCCATCGATATCTATAACCGTTTCAAAGGAAACTGTCTTTTAGTAGCCAATGAGATCGAGCGTAAAAGAGCAAATATCATGCTTTCCAATTTCGAAAGACTGGGGCTTGCTAATTTCATCCTTTCCAACGATACGACCGAAAAGGTAGCAGACAACTTTGAGAATAAAGCTGATATCGTTATCGTCGATGCACCTTGCTCCGGCGAGGGCATGCTTAGAAAAAGCAATCAGGTAACCTATGACTATAGCCCGGCTAATATCGCATCCCTGAAAAAGATCCAGTTGCGCATCCTGGATGATGCTTACCGTTGTCTTAAACAGGGTGCCTGTCTATCTTATTCGACCTGTACCTATAACATTCATGAAAACGAGGAAGTCGTCCTTGAATTCCTTACCAAATATCCGGAAATGGAGCTTTTAAAGATCGATATCGATCATCAAAGAAGAGGTCTGGATATTCTTGGTGATAAGAAAGATCGTGTAGTTCGCTTTAACGTCATTGATAGAACTGAGGGTCAGTTTATTGCGTTATTCCGTAAAAAAAGCGAATTGAATAAGCCGGAAAGGCTTAAAAGCGAAAACAGCATCAGAAACAATGTTGTTGAACGCTTTATCGAGGAAAACCTGGATCTGGATAACTATTATCTATATCAGAAAGGATCGAATTTCTATCTTTCATTACGACCTTTCCCGGTGCTCGATCTTAATGTTATAAGACCATTTGTCTATCTGGGAGAGCTAAGCAAGAATATCTTTTATCCATCTCATCATCTTTATAAGGCTCATATCCTTATGGACAGGTTTAAAAATGTCAGTGAAGTGGACGATCAGGAATTTACCCGTTTTATCAGGGGTGAAGAGATAGCCAAAGATCTTCCTGATGCCTGGTACCAGGTAAGATATCTCGGTGTTCCTTTGGGCTTTGGCAAGCTTAGCCAGGGACGCCTTAAAAACAAATATCCTAAAGGATTACGGAGATGATATAATTTTAATGGAGGTCAAATATGGCACAAGTAGATTATGTTTTAATGGAAGAAAGCAATGATTATGGAAAATTGCTGATAAATATGGATGTATTCAAGGACATCACTGCCTTGACTATCGATGCTTATGACGAGTGTTCCTTAGCCAAGAATGCCATTGGTGTCGAATACCGCAACAAAGAGCTGACACTTGGCTTCGATTTGAAAGTAAAAAGCGGCTCCAAGGTCGTAGAACTGGTCAGAAACCTGCAGAACGATGTCTATGACCACATCTTCAACCAGACCGGTATCAAAGCCGATGCTATCAATATCAGGATAGTATCCTTTGAGGGATAGAATGGATTTCTATCAGGAAACGCTTTTAAAAATCAAGAAACTGCAATCAGAAGGAAGATACGAAGAAGCACTGAGGATCATCGACAATGAACTTAGCATGCCCTATATTCCTTCTGATTTTGAATTGGCGATCAGGGATCTGAAAAGCGACATACGCTCAAACCTGAATGTAAAAAGTTCTGTCATTAACAACGAGGATGATCTTATAAGATATCTTCACGGTGATAAGCAAAAACAGTTGATTGCGGTAAGCTGGCTCGATCAGGCTAACTTGCACCGCTATACCGATATCATCAATGACTATCTGATGGATGAAAACTCATTTGATAACGCCAAGGGATTGCTTATCTATTCCCTTATCGAGCAGGAGCTAAGTGATACTTTTAAGACCGTACGTGATGGACTGGAATATGAATTCATTCCCCGTTACCTCGAAAAGATCGAGGAATCGGAATGTGTGAGCAAGACCATAGCCAGACTCAATGATGAATACGCAGATAATCCGAGTTTCCTAAATCTTTGCATACAGCAGG
>JAFWFB010000050.1 GCA_017512625.1 Erysipelotrichaceae bacterium | reverse complement strand
TGTTTGTGTTTAGGGTTTTCACAAATAACCATAACGCGACCTTTACGTTTAATAACACGACACTTGTCGCATATTGGTTTTACAGATGGTCTGACTTTCATCTTTAATCTCCTTTACACTATTTAAATCTATAAGTGATTCGCCCACGTGTTAAATCATAAGGTGAAAGTTCAACAGTCACTTTATCCCCCGGTAAAATGCGAATGTAATGCATACGGATTTTACCAGAAACGTGAGCAAGTATTTCGTGACCATTGCTAAGTTTCACCTTGAACTGCGCATTTGGAAGTGTATCCAGCACTTCTCCTTCAATTTCAATAACGTCCTGTTTTCCCAAACTATTCCTCCTTTGTCAGTATCTCATAGCCGTCATCGGTAACGACCACCATGTGCTCATAGTGGGCTCCCCAGCTGTGATCGCGGCTGCGGACTGTCCATCCGTCAGCGTCGGTCTTGTTCTGAGGCCGTCCCATAAAGACCATCGGTTCGATACAGATGACCATACCTTTTTTAAGTACGTGCATCGTATTCGGTTTTCCCACATTCGGGATGATCGGATCTTCGTGAAGACTCTGACCGATACCATGTCCGGTATACTCAATCGGCAGACTGAAGCCGAAGCTTTCAACGTAGGTCTGGATAGCATTGGAGATATCGCCTACGCGATTACCCGGCTTCACCTGTTCTAATCCGATATATAGAGCTTTCTCTGTCACTTCCAAAAGTTTCTGAACTTCCGGTTTTACCTGTCCTACCGCGAAGGTATAGCAGCTATCTCCGTTATAGCCTCTGTAGCAGGCACCGGTATCGATGGAGATGATGTCTCCGTCTTTAAGGATGGTGTGACCCGGGATTCCGTGGACCAGGACATCGTTGATCGATGTGCACAAGGTTCCCGGAAAGCCCTGGTAGCCTTTAAAGCCTGGAGTACAGCCGTTTTCCCGGATGATCTTTTCAGCGATCTTATCCAGAGCCAGTGTGCTGATACCCGGCTTGATGACTTCACCGACCTTACGGATGGTAAGGGCGGTAACGCGACCGGCTTCTCTTAATAGTTCAATTTCCCTTTCGGATTTGATAGTGATCATTAGATTTCCTCTAGTTTTAAAACAATCTCTTCAAAGACCTCATCAGGACTTTGATTGGCGTTGACCGTTTTGATCAAACCTTGGTAGTGATCTTCGATCGGTTTGGCTTGTTTGTGATATTCAGCCAGACGGGTCTTCAGTTTTTCTTCGCTGTCATCTTCTCTTTGGATCAGTTTTCCTCCGCAAAGATCACAGACACCTTCTACCTTCGGTTTTTTGGATTCGATGTGGTAGATCTCCTTGCAATTGGAGCAGACACGACGACCGGTGATCCTCTTAACAAGGACCTCTTCGTCGATATCGAGCTTGATTACCGCATCGACTTTCTTTCCGATCTCCTCCAATAAGTGATTGAAGGAAACGGCTTGTTGCTCGGTACGTGGATAGCCATCCATCAGGAAGCCGCCATCCATGTCCGGCTGGGTCAAACGTTGTTTGACGATATCATTGACCAGTTCATCAGGAACCAGTAGACCTTTGGACATATACTCGCTGGCTTTAAGGCCAAGTGGTGAATTTTCCTTAATTGCGGCTCTTAACATGTCGCCTGTAGAAACATGGTGAACACCATATTTTTCAACGATCTTGGCTGCTTGGGTACCCTTTCCGGCACCCGGAGCTCCCATAATAAGTAAATTCATAACTACTCCTATCTGCCGATAAATCCTTTATAAGATTTCTGAGTCAGTTGGCTGACCAGACCCTTGTGGGTCTCGATAGCAATACCGACGACGATGATGATTCCTGTTCCACCCAAAGCGGCTGAAGTAGGCAGGCCGGATACACCGGATACGATGTAAGGAAGCACGGCGATGAATACCAGGAAGATGGCTCCAAGTACGGTAATGCGATTGAGTACGTTGGAGATGTATTCTCTGGTCTCCTTGCCCGGTCTTACACCCGGAATGTAGCCATTCTGCTTGCTAAGACGCTCAGAGATCTTGCTAGGATCAACTTCAAGGTTGGTATAGAAGAAGGTGAATAATGTGATCAGCAGTGCATAGAACACGATCATGTAAGGGTGAGTCAGATTCAGGATCTTGGACCACTTGTCATAAAGATCATAATTGATCCAGCTTAAGATAATCTGTGGTGCCTGTAACAGAGCACTGGAGAAGATTACCGGGATAACTGAAGCACTGTTGACCTTTAAAGGCAGATGGTTCATATCACCCTTGGTACGGTTTTGTACCGAAGAACTGGTGTACTGGATCGGGATCCTCCTTTCCGCCAGTTGCATGAC
>JAFWFB010000049.1 GCA_017512625.1 Erysipelotrichaceae bacterium | reverse complement strand
AGGAGTAGCAGCACAAAAATAATATTATTATTCATTTATAGCACCCTAAAACAGCATTTAAATATAAGAGGGGATAAGGGGTCCAATATCAAAACACTTCCTTTCATACGTGTAATATTAACAGATTCGTTAATTAACTTCTAGTCTTGAAGAAGGTCGGGATATCGTCATCCTCTTCCTGAACTTCAACGGTAGCTCTCGGGGCATCCTCATGGATCCTTTCAGGCATGATGTTGATCCTTGGAGCCGAAGCTTCCTTGATGTCGAAACCGGTAGCGAAAACGGTAACGATGATATTATCGCCTAAGGTTTCATTGACAGCGATACCGAAGATGGTATCCATATCGTTTCCGGCTGCTTCCTTAATGGTCTCAACAGCCACATTAGCATCATATAAAGAGATATTAGGTCCGCCGGTAACGTTGATAATGGCTTTCTTGGCACCGGAGATGCGGGCTTCAAGCAATGGCGACTGAAGAGCCTTGCTGGCAGCCTTGCGGGCCTTGTCTTCGCCATCATCCATACCGATACCGATAAGGGCAGTGCCCTGTCCTTCCATGACGTTACGCACATCAGCAAAATCGAGGTTGATCAGGGCCGGAACAGCGATCAGGTCAGTGATCGTCTGAACACCCTGTCTAAGGACGTTATCAGCATCAACGAAGGCCTGCTGGACAGGAACGTCACCACAGACTTCCAATACCTTATTGTTGGAGATAATGATCAGTGAATCAACGTACTTCTTCATTTCTTCGAGGCCGGCCATGGCTTGAGCCATACGCTTGTTGCCTTCGAAACTGAATGGTTTGGTTACGATACCAACGGTCAAAGCACCAAGATCCTTGGCGATCTTAGCAAAGATCGGAGCAGCACCGGTTCCGGTACCACCGCCAAGACCGGCCGTGATAAAGATCATGTCGGCGTCCGTCATGGCTTCCCTGATCTCATCTTCGCTTTCAAGTGCAGCCTGCTGGCCAACTTCCGGAAGACCGCCGGCACCAAGACCCTTAGTGACATTTGGTCCTAAAACGATCTTATTCTCGCAGTTTGACAGTGACAGATTCTGTACATCGGTGTTGCAGACATAGAATATTGCACCCTTGGTGTTTTTCTCGACCATGCGGTTTACCGCATTACAGCCGGCACCGCCAACGCCAAACACTTTGATTCTGGCAACCTGTTGATATTTGATCTCTTCCATCTTTATTTACCTCTTTAATTGACTGAATAATCCTTTTATCTTACTGGTTAACGACTCCATTTCCGTATCCAGTGCATTTTTACTCATTAATTCTTCGAATTGCATCAAGTTGATCGATGACTCTTCTTTATCCTTTATTTTAGCATTATCTTCATAAACATAAAAGGAACCTAATACCGCAACCAAGGAAGGATCTTTGGCTCCCATGGTATTCGGTTCATAGACCTTGACGCTTCTTTCGATATTGCGGGTCATCTTCTCCACAAAAGCGGAACACTTGCATGATTCGCCAACCATGACTACCGAGGTATTCTCGCTGGCCAGGATCGGTGAGCAGGCATCGACCAGCTTATCGACATATTCATTTAACTGAGCGCTTAAAAGCTCATAGAGATCCCGGTTGGTGATGATATGACGGATGCCTTCCTTTTCATAGATATAGACCGGGTCGTCATCAACTTTTTCCGGGTTGGCAGGCAGATCGTAATCGATCAGCTTGAGCAGTACTTCCTTGGACAGCTTATAGCGTTCATATAAGGTGTCCATCAAAGCATAGATACCTTCGTTAAGACAATCACAGTTTACCAGCCTGCCCTTGCTTAAAAGAGCGAAGGTGGTAGTCAGGGCATCGGCCTTGATGACGATGACGTTCTGATCGACGCTTTTTTCCAGAAGCAGCGCTTCCTTAAGGATATCGTAGGTATCCAAAGAGATGTCCATGACCTTGATGCCGGCTCTTTCCACCAAAGAGACATAATCATAAGCCAGATCCTTGTCGATCATCAAAAGATCGACATCAGCGCTCATCTCTCTTCCTACTTCATTCAAAGGGATCTTGCGGTAGGAGATGCCATTTACGGTATAGCGGTTGATGACCGTATCGACCAGGATCTTATCCGGTTCATGGTTGCTTCTGGTAGCCAGTTTGATGACCTGCTTGACATCTTCATAGCGGACCACTCCGGCGTTAAGCGGGACATTGATCTTGAGATTGATCCTTTTAAAACCATTGCTAGGCAATACTAAAACAACGCTTTCCACCCTGGCTCCGATCTGTTCGGAAGCCATATCGGTGATCGCCTTGATATCCTTGATAAGAATGTCATGGAGTATTCATTCAGGATCGATCATGATCTTAAATACCACAAGGGTATTAAGAAATATATCCTTAAAGAGATAGCATATTACTATATTCCAAGGCAGCTGCTCGACCGTCCTAAGGTAGGATTCGGGGT
>JAFWFB010000048.1 GCA_017512625.1 Erysipelotrichaceae bacterium | reverse complement strand
TGATCCTGCTTTGCACAAGGATCACCAATTTCCATATCACTGAATTCTTCTCTAGATTCTCTAAGTTCATGGAAATGATCTTGCGTATGATCCCGCCAAAGTGGTCTTTCTGGGATAAGGTCAGACATCCGCTGATGGTCACCATTACCATGTCTTTACTGGGAACTATCTTTGGCTGCGCACTGGCATTGCCGATCAGTTTCTATCTTGGAAATAACTTTAAGTTTCCTAAGATCTATTTAAGTGCACATAAAGGCGTATTAAGCGTCCTAAGGACTCTGCCTAGTATCGTTTATGCTCAGCTGATCTCCATCATTGTCGGCGCCGGAACCCTAGCCGGTACCATCTCCCTTTCGATCTTTACCTTCACCATCTGTGTCAAGATGATGTACGAACAGATCGATACAGTCGACATGGGACCTTATGAAGCGCTGGAATCGACCGGTGCCAGCAAGTTAAGATGCATCATCAAATCGATATTCCCTCAGGTAAAAGGTTATTACCTTAGTACCGTATTATATTGTTTCGAGACCAACATCCGTTCAGCTGCCATCTTAGGTTATGTAGGTGCCGGCGGTATCGGAACCCAGATCAGTACTCAGCTTGGCTGGCGTAACTATGGTAACGTCGGTATCATCCTGCTCTCACTGGTTATCCTGGTCGTAGTCATTGAAGCGGTATCCCGTTATTTCCGCAGGAGGTTGGCTGATGGATAATATTAAAAAATCCCTGGAAAAATTTCCGAAAAGCTGGCCGCGCTTTGCCTGGACCATCGGTATCATCATCTTTACGATCTTCCTGTGCTACTACACGATCGATCTAAAAAGCGTCAATCCGAAGGGCATGAGCATCGCCAAGAATGCCATTACCGGTATCTTTACCCCGGACTTTAAGATCATTACCGATCTATCTTCCGTCGGTCTTTTATACCTTTTGTTAGAAACGATCGCTATCGCTTTCCTTGGTACCTTTATCGGCGTTATCTTCGCCCTGCCATTTGCTTTCCTGGCCAGCCGCAATATCGCTCCGTTATGGGTCAATGAGATCTTCCTGGTCATCATTTCCATCATCAGAGCCTTCCCGGCCTTCATGTATGGCATCATGTTCGTCAAGGCTGTCGGTCTTGGACCGTTCGCCGGCGTATTGTCGATGGCTTTGGGTTCGCTTGGCATGTTAAGCAAGCTTTTGATCGAATCGATCGAAGATATCGATCCGGGAGTTATCGAAGCCCTGGATTCCATGGGCTGCTCGATCTTTGAAAAGATCCGTTACGGTATCATCCCTCAGCTTTCTTCCAATATCATCTCGGTAATCCTTTACCGTTTCGATATCAATATCAAGAATGCGACCATCCTTGGTCTGGTCGGCGCCAGTGGTATCGGTGCGGCCCTGATCTTCGCGATCTCCGCCCAGAAGTGGCATGCGGTCGGCGCTTATCTGCTTGGCATCGTCATCATGACCTTGATCGTCGAGTGGGTATCCACCAATATCCGTCGCCGTTTATCGACCGGAGAATAAAAAATACTTTAAGCCTCCCTCGGGAGGCTTTATTATTAGGTTATGAATTACGCTACGATCCTGGTCAAACCATCATCCTATAATTGCAATATCGCCTGTCGTTATTGCTTTTACCGCTATCTGGGTGAAAACAATCATCTCGATGGCACGATGATGAAGGAAGATACCCTGAAGCAGCTGATCCGTCAGGGTATCGAATACGCTGATAAGGAGATCACCTTTGCCTTTCAGGGTGGTGAGCCGACTTTATGCGGACTGGATTTTTTCAAAAAAGCTGTCGAGATGGAAAAGCAACTCAATCATAAAAACATCATTATCCATAACTCCCTGCAAACCAATGGTCTGCTATTGGATGATAAATGGTGTGAGTTTTTCAGACAAAATGATTTTACGATCGGTCTGTCCCTTGATGGTCCTGATCATCTGCACGATGAAAACCGGGTCTATAAAGATGATCGGAAAACCTTTGAAATAGTCCTTGAGGCAGCAGAATTGTTAAAGCGTCATGGCGTCTATTTCGACATCCTGACAGTTGTGACCGATAATACGTGCAACTATCCCGGAGAGCTTTATGAATTCTATAAAACCATGGCTTTACCCATGTCCATCTGATCCCTTGTCTGGATGAGATAAAAGGCAAGAGCTTTGCTCCTGATGCGAAGCATTATGGTGAATTCCAGAATGGCTTTTTCAGCGCCTGGTTTGAAGATTTCAAGAAAGGCTATCGGATGGATGTGCGCTTTTTCAATAACCTTTTAATGATTCTGATGGGTCAGTATCCGGAGCAGTGCGGGATGATGGGCGAGTGTTCCTGCTACATGGTCGTGGAAGCCGATGGATCCGTCTATCCTTGTGATTTCTATTGTGAAGACAGATATCTTCTTGGTGAAGTTAGCGAAGGCTTTACTGCCTTAAGAACAAAAGAAAAAGCGGAGGCATTTGTCTCTGAATCACGCTATGATCTTAAGGAATGTCTAACTTGCCCTTATTTCCGGTTATGTCGTGGCGGATGTCGCCGCTATCGGGAGCCGTTTGTTGAGCAAAGACCGGGTAAATTTGTTTTATGTGAAGCCTATAAGATCTTTTTTGGAAAGCATTTAACGGATCTCAGGCGGCTGGCCGCATATATTTTAAGGATCAACAATGGTTTATAATTAAGACGAGGAAACAGTATGAAAAATGATGTATTCAATGTAGTCCTGCTGCTGGCACTACCAGCCAGCGGAAAGTCGGAAGTGCGCAACTTTCTGGCCCAGATGGATCCGGAAGTATTAAAGAGGGATTTCCATATCGGTGAAAATGTTCAGCTGGATGATTTTCCCTATGTCCATTTCATGAAAAGGATCGATATCGAACTGCTGGCCCTGGGACAAAATAGGATCTTTTATCCGGGCGATGATCCATTTATCGATGCCCGTGACTGGGCGACCCTGATCAATCTTTTGAATGAAGACTATTACGATCTGGTAAACCGTTGCTATAAGAAGGTCGACTCCGCGGCTCGTCTGCTTTTCGACCGTATCGATAATGCGGCCTTAAAGGTGGGCATAAATCCGCGTCTTTCTTACTTGAAGCCGGAGATCAAGGAAAAGCTTATCGAAAGACTGGAAGCTGAAGCCAGGGCACTTCAGGACGAAAAAGAAGCAGCCTACACGGATGATCTGGAAAACAAGACCATCGTCATCGAGGCAGCCCGTGGCGGCGCTGATGGTGCGAGCCTGCCTCTTAAAGATCCTTTCGGCTATCAGTATTCACTGCGCTATTTTGCACCGGAACTCTTGGAAAAAGCCGTTATCCTTTATATCCAGGTCACCCCGGAAGAAAGCAGGAGAAAGAATGCGGAAAGAGCCAATCCGGATGATCCGGGCTCCATCCTTAACCATGGCGTACCGCTATCAGTCATGCTTGGCGATTATGGCATCGATGACATGCTTTATTTAAGGGATCATTCAGAGATCAAGGATACAGTAACAGTCAAGGCCTATGGCCATACCTATCATCTGCCGATCGGTATCTTCGATAACCGTAAGGATAAGACGACTTTCCTTAGACAGGATAAGAAACTGTGGTCCAAGGAACTGGTAGATGATATGACTGCCTCCGTCAAGGAAGCGACCGATACCATGTATCGCAATTACCATAAATGATCTAAAAAGTATCTATCAGGAAATAAAAAAGCTTCATTGCCTGTTTACAATGAAGCTTTTTTATTGTTTCAATAAATAGTATTATTCGAAGATCAGATCTGCTTCTCTGTCGGACTGATCTTCGTGCCAGGTAAAGGTACCATCCTCATTGAAGGTGATCGTACCGGTACCATCGATATAGACGGTCTCTTCTTCTTTGATCTCGCCGTTTTCGTCAAATGTGAGATTGGACTTGGTACCGTTATCATAGGTTATGGTCATGGTCTCGGTATCAAGCTTGCCAACGAGGATCCAGCGGGTAACTTCCGAAGCACTGGAAGCCCAGTCGATGGTAATGAATGCCTGGTCGAAACCGAAGCATTCGACTTTGGCGTTTGCTCGATCACAAACATAATCACCAATAACGTTCATGACCGGATTTTGCCAGTTAGGGTCCTGCTCGAATACAGCTACCAGTTCAGTGCTCTCTTCCAAAGAAAGAGTGATCTGAGGCTCGGTAGAGTAGTCTTCACCATCCTTGGTCCATTTTACAAAGATATTTCCGACTTCCGGATGAGCAACAAAGGTATAGACAGCCGGTTCAGCAAGACCGATGTAAGCAGACTGCGGCCTGAATTCAGGATCAAGTTCCGGAGTCTCTTCGCCTTCGCCATAGGCTACGTAACCAAAGCCAGTGACATTGGCAGTAACTACGACCTTGGCCTCAGGCATCTCCATCTCGGTAAAGCTGTAGGTCTTGCCACCTTCGACTTCGACCTTAAGACCTTCTTCGCCATCTTCGCAGATCGTTACATTGAAAGGTTTTAACTTTTCATCCCAGGCATTCAGGTTGCCCTTAAGGACTTCACCTTCCTGCTGAATGATCCAGCCAAATGTTTCATCGCCAAGAATTAGTGATACAGCCCAGCCTTCATAACCTTCGGTATCGGAATAGCTGACGGTCAGATAGTTGCCGGTACCATCTTCATAAGCACCCTCTCGGGTCCACTGTTTGGTTTCCGGTCCTACCGGTTCTTCCGGTTTGGTGGTATTGCAGGCAACCAAAGAAAGCATCACAAAGACCGCCATGATAATAGAAATTATTTTCTTCATTTTTTCTCCTTTATTTCTATATATAGGTTAAAAACTACTTATCTAGGTTTAATTATAATCGGTTTTTTACTTCGAAGGCATAAAACATGCATTCATAATGATTCTTTATTATTTATTTTGTTATTGACACCCGTCTTATCCAAAGCCTGGTAGATTAGATAGAAAACGATGATCTCGATCGGTAGTAGGGTCAGATTCTTGACGATGCTGGTAGAAACATAATACATGAATCCCTTGGACAGCAGGATACTGTTCCAAAGCGAACCCAGAAGGACGTTTACCAGAAGATTAACGATCGTTCTGGCCACTGCTATATTTACCACTTTGACCTCCTTGTTAAGGAATAGCCAGTATATCAGCATCGACAGGATGGAACTTAAAGTATAGCCGAAAAAGAAGGTACCGCTCGGGAAAGTGATAAAACCGATGATATCGCTTAGAAAGCCGAACAAAAGGCACATAGGCAGATCAAATACGGAAGCGACGATCATCTTGGGGATGAAGGTCACATAGATCCTTAAGCTGCCACTGATCGGAATAAATGCGGACTGCAAGACCACGGTCAATGCCAAAAACATCGAGTAAAGGGCTAGATTTCTGGTACTTAACTTCGTCATGAATAAATTATAGCACTGAGTATGAATATAAGATAAGATATAGGTATGAATTTACTGGTTACCCTAAGTGATATCGGTCATTTGCAGGATCTAAAGGAAGCCCGTGTTGATGGTGTGATCGTCGGTGTCAAAGGCTATGCGAACAATTTCAACAGGACCTTTGACCTGAATGAAGTCCGTCTGATCGCCCTTAAGGCTAAAGCTTTGCGCCTTCAGGTTTTTGCGTGCATCAATGTCATCATCGATGAAAGCGAACTTAAGGAAGTGGAGCAGATCGTTTACAACATCAAGCAAATGAATCTCGACGGTCTTTATTTCAATGACCTGGCGGTGTTGCACCTGGCTAAGAAATACCAAATAAGCAATCTGCGCTTTGATCCGGATACCCTGATCACCAACAGCGCCGATATTCAGGTCTTCAAGTCCATGGGTATCAGTAATGTGGTCCTTTCCAAGGATCTCAGTTATCAGGAGATACTGGATATCGCTTCCTATACCGGTAAGCTGGACATGCAGATACATGGCTATTTCAACCTTTCAACGTCCAAGCGCAAATTCCTGACCAATTATTTCCGTTTCCTGAATAAGGAAGTTGATGTCAGGGCCAAAGATCTTTGGCTTAAGGAAGAAAGCCGCGACTACCTGCTGCCGATCGAAGAAAACGAGCGGGGCACCTGCATCTATTCCGATTACGTCTTACAGACTCTGGAGTTGATGGATCAGCTGGAACCGGTGATCGATAATGGCATCATCAATGATTACAGGATGTCTTTTGACGAAGTGCTGGATACCATC
>JAFWFB010000047.1 GCA_017512625.1 Erysipelotrichaceae bacterium | reverse complement strand
CTTTAAAGGATCATCATCGATCGGCTCCTCGTAGTCGCTATGATAACCACCGAAATAATAGCGGCACATGAAGATCGCATCGGTCATGGCTAAGGCGCCCTTGATACCTTCAGGGTGATCATGGGTGACTTTGGCTGATGTTTCAGCAAGTTTCCGGCCATAGCTTGGCCACATGCCGGTCCTGGCACAGAAACCGGGATCCATCATCCGTCCGCAAGGGGAAACGCGCATGGCGGAGCCGTTGCCGAAACTGTTATAGGGCTTTCGGTCATCGGAAAAAAGCCACTCATAAAACCGGCCACCATATCCCGCATTCGGATACATCCGGCCATACTTTTTGAAAGCATCGATGAAATCATCTTCCTTACCGCCATTCATGATCGCTTCAGCGACCGCACAGGTCATGACGGTATCATCCGTAAAAAAGCAGTCGTCCCTGAATAGTGGAAAATCCTTGGTTTTGATATTATGCCATTCATATACTGAACCGACAATGTCACCTACTATTGCTCCTAACATCTTTAAACTCCTTTTTATATTCTGTTCTACTTATAGTTTACTTTATTGTCGGCAATTCAACATTCCATTGAATACGAACATGATCAAACTCTTTTACGAATCACCCATATATTTATTCTCTTATAAATGCAAAAAAGGAGCCTTAGCTCCTTTTTTAGTTGTTTTGTGATTATCCTTTTAAGATAATGCTTCCTTACAACGGTCACAAAGATCATCTTCGTTCTCGTCTTCATGGATGTTCCAGCAACGCGGACACTTATGACCCTTGGCTGTTTCAATCCTGATGCCACAGGTATCAAACTGTTCTAACTGTTCATTGCTGTAACTTACCTTGGAAACGATCAGCCACTGATGGAACTTATCCTTCAGTACTTCACTTACCAAAGCCTTGTCTTCATTGCTTAAGTTAAGGATGACATGAGCCTCTAGCGGTTTACCGATCTGCTTCTCTGCTCTGGCATTTTCCAAAGCCTTGAAGATATCAGTCCTTAAGGCAAACAGACGATCAAACTTCTCATTCAGTTCCTTGGCATTCTCGTATTTGACGCTTCTTGGGAAGTGAGTGTAGTGAACGCTCTTTTTCTCATCGTTGGAGAAGTGCTTCCAGACTTCGTAAGTGGTAAACGGAATGATCGGAGCCCAGAGTTTGACCAAGGTATCGGTTGCCTGATAGATGACGCTTTGAACCTGACGGCGGCGTAAAGATTCCTTCTTTTCGATATAGAGGATATCCTTAGCATAGTCCAGGTAATAGGCACTTAAGGTGTTGGTCATAAAGTTGGTCATCTTGAAGGAGGCCTGAACGAAATCATAGTTGTCATAGTCCTGACGGACCTTTACGATCAGTTCATTTAATTTGACGATGACATACTGATCGACGACATCCAGATCCTCGTAACCAATCATGTCTTTCTTCGGATCGAAGTCTTCCTTGGTGATGTTGGCTAACATGAAACGGAAGGTGTTACGGATCTTGCGGTAGGATTCAGAGACCTGCTTGAGGTTGGAATCACCGATCCTCATGTCTTCCTTAAAGTCGGAGGTAGCTGCCCAAAGACGGAAGATATCGGCACCATACTTGGCAATGATATCTAACGGATCGACAACATTACCGATCGACTTATGCATGGCTTCACCCTTGGAGTCACAGACATAACCATGGGATAAGACTTCCCTGTATGGAGCGTGTCCATAGGTAGCAGTCGATACGATCAATGAAGAGTTGAACCAGCCACGGTACT
>JAFWFB010000046.1 GCA_017512625.1 Erysipelotrichaceae bacterium | reverse complement strand
ATGTAGAAGACATGTTTGATTTCTAAGAAAAAAACTACAATATTAGATAACACAATAGCTATTTAGATAATATTCTAAATAGCTATTGTTTTTTTAAAGAATAGATGTCATAATCTATTTAGAAGAAATTCTAAATAGGAGGTGACAATGGGTTTTGGTGAAACATTGAAAGCATTGTCTGATCCGATCCGAAGACAGATCCTGGATCTGCTTAAGGATGGCAAAATGTCAGCCGGGGATATCGCTTCGAATTTTGACATGACGCAGGCGACCGTTTCCTATCACTTAAGCATCTTAAAAAAAGCCGATCTGCTCTTTGAGACCAGGGAGAAGAACTATATCTATTACGAGCTCAATACAACAATCTTTGAAGACCTGATCAACTGGATGATGAGCTTTAAGAAGGAGGAAACAGAATGAAACAGTATAAAAACCAGATTATTTTAAGTGTAGCGATCATATTGCTCCCGATGCTTGTGGGACTAATGATGTATTCGAAACTGCCTGAACAGATACCGATGCATTTTAACACTAACGGCGAAGTCGACAATTTTGCGAACAAGAATGTAGCGATATTCGTGATGCCATTGATCATGGTGGCGATACAGGCAATATGTTTGTTTGCGACACTGAATGATCCAAAGAAAAAGAATATCAGTGATAAAGTTATCGGCCTGATCATCTGGATCGTTCCGCTGGTATCGCTGATCACTTTCTTCCTAAGTGTCGGTAAGGCCATGGGTCTGGATCTCAATGTCAATACAGTCGTGATGCTGATGCTCGGCATGATCTTTATTGTAGCAGGAAACTACCTGCCTAAAAGCCGCAACAACTATACTGTCGGTATCAGGACGCCTTGGACACTGAGTGATGACGAGATCTGGAACAAGACGCATCGCATGGCGGGAAAACTCTATGTAGCTATCGGCCTGTTGGCCATCGCTCTAAGCTTTATCAACCGTCCAAATCTATTGATCGCATTCGAATTCATCCTTATCACTATGGCCTTTGTTCCGGTCATCTATTCCTACATTCTTTTTAAAAAGAAACAGAAAGATCAGGAATGATCTAAGCTTCTGAAGAAGGAATAAAAAAAGCAGTTATGTAAACTGCTTTTTTACTTATTTTTTGAATATCAGCGACTGCAGTGCCTGCAACAGATCAGGACTGTTGTTGCTACTACTACTGTTGTTGTTATTTCCTGCGATGTTTCCTAAAAGATTGCTTAGCAGATCCTGTAGATCGGTTTCATCTTCCTTGAGGACATCCATGGCGGCTTTCTTGGTCTTGGTATCAGCCTTGCGGTAGAGTTCGACCAGCTTCTTCTCGGTAGCTGTTACCTTCATCGACGTCTTGCTGGCTGAAGATGAAGATGATGAAGAAGAAGGCTTGGTAGATGAAGTTGTCTTGGAAGATGTTCCTCCCTTTGGTGCTTCCAGAAGCGATTTCTGAGTTACACCTAATACTTTGGCCAGCTTTCTTAACTGTTCATCGCTTGGGTGAACGACACCTCTTTCGATCTTGCTGATATCATCGGCTGAAAGGCCGCTTACCTTTCTGGCCAATTGGGCCTGGGTCCATCCGGCTGCGGTACGGGCTTCCTTGATCAGGGTACCTACATTCTTTTTTGCCATAATTATTATCTCCTGTTTGTCTTTAACAAAATTATAAAACACCCACATGGATTGTCAATTTCCTACATATTAAAGGTATTTGTTATATAATTTATTCAGAATCACTAAGGGTTTCCCGGTGCTTCTTAAAATGATATTAAAAAGCGTATAACAGGAGGTTAATCATGGGATTATTAATTAGTTTAGTTATCGGCGGATGTGCAGGTTATCTGGCATCCATGTTATTAGGCACCAACTGGACATCGTTAAGAGCGTAGTACTCGGTGTTGTCGGTGGTCTGGTTGCTAAGATCCTTTTCGGTATCATCGGTATCAGCTTCAATGGAATCATCGCTGATTTCATCGCCGGTGTTCTGGGTGCAATCATCGTTGTCTATATCATGAAAGCCATCAAGTTATAAGATAAATAACAATACAATACAAAAAATATCGATACCTGTATCGGTATTTTTTGTATTCTAATATTAGAGGTTAAATATGAGCAAAGTAAGAATACAGGAAATAACTATTGAAAACTATAAGAATGTCCGCCATGGAAGCATCGACCTTTCCAACAAAGTGAAAGGATACAGAGCCAGCGTCTTAGGCATCTATGGCCAGAACGGTTCAGGCAAGACGGCTTTGATCGATGCCTTAAAGATCCTCAAACTGGTCTTAAGCGGCCGCAGGGTCTTTGATCTTTTCATTGACAATATCCATGTTGAAGCCAAGAAAGCTACCTTCAAGTTCAAATTCAGCATCGATGAAGAAGAAGATCACTTCGATGTCTGGTACAGCTTTGATATCGTCGAGGAAAAGGATGTTGACAGAAAAAACATCCAGATCGCCGATGAATGCTTAAGCTTCGCCTATCAGGGCGAAAAGCAGAAGATCCGCAAAAGCGTACTGATCGATACGGATACCAAGGATGTCTTTGTGCCAAAAAGCCGCTACCAGGATCTTTGTGGCAAGATCGATGCTACCGACATGCTGGTAAACAAGAAGCTTTCAGCCAAGCAGTCGATGTCTTTCATCTTTGCGAGAGAGACCATGAAGATCTTCGATAAGAACTGCAAGAATCCGATCTATCTGAAGATCCTGAACGATCTGGCCAACTATGGAAAGAATCAGTTATTCGTGGTTGGTACGGAAAGCAATGGTCTTATAACCCTGAATACTTTGCCTTTGCCATATATGGATGATAATTCCGGTCATCTGTTACTACCGTTAAACAAACCGGCTATCATTCCAAGCGATCTGGTATCACAGATCGAAAAGATCATCAACAGCATGAACATCGTCCTGCAGCAGATCATCCCGAATCTGACTTTAGGTGTTACTACCTTAGGCAACTCCCTGATGGAAAACGGTCAGATGGGTACCCAGATCCAGCTTATCTCCTATAAGACCGGCAAGGCCATTCCTTTCAGCAATGAATCCGATGGCATCAAAAAGATCGTCTCGATCCTTCAGCTGATGATCATGGTCTTCAATCGTCCATCGATCACCGTAGCGATCGATGAGCTGGATTCCGGCATTTACGAATATCTTTTAGGTGAACTTTTGATGATCATCTCTGAACAGGGAAAGGGCCAGCTGATCTTCACTTCCCATAATTTAAGACCGCTGGAAACCATCAATCATAACTTCATCGCCTTTACCTCGACCGATCAGGATAACCGTTACGTGCGCTTTAGCCCGCGCCGGAACCTGAATCTGCGTGATATCTATTACCGGGATATCATCCTCTCTGAGGAAAAAGAGGCCTATGATGGCAAGGATAACTATGAGATAGCCATGGCCTTTAAGGAAGCAGGTGAACTGTTTGAGTAACCGTAAGGTAGTTCTGGTCATCGTCGAAGGACCGTCTGATGATATCGCTTTGGGTTACTTCTTTTCCCGCCTGTTCGATCCTGACCAGGTCCATGTTCATGTAGTAAGAGGGGATATCACTACCAGATCCAGGGAAAGATCGGGCTCGATCGTCAAGCTGGTCACCGGCATCGTCACCAAATACGCCAATAACCGGCACTTCCACAAGGATGACTTCGCCCAGATCATTCAGGTGACGGATATGGATGGATCGTTTGTGCCGGATGAAGATGTCAAACTGGACCGTTCACATAAGGATGTCCGTTATTATGACGACGGCATCCATTGCAATGATGTTCCTAGCCTGCTTGGCAGAAACAGACAGAAGCAAAGAAATCTCAGGACCCTGGTAAATACCGGAAAGATCTGGGATATTCCTTACAGCATCTATTACATGTCCTGCAATCTCGATCATGTCCTCTATGACCAGCGCAATTGTTCCGATACCCAAAAGGATGATTACGCAGAAGCATTCCTTAAAAAGTACCGCAATGATGTGGACGGCTTTGTCAATTATCTGAGTTTTTCGACCTTCTCCAAGATCGGCAATTACCAGGATTCCTGGGAATTCATCGAGCAGGGAAGAAATTCGCTGATGCGCTATACCAACCTCGGCATCTGTCTGCTTAAGGCTGCCAGGGACAAGGAAGATCAAACCGGTCTAAGTTAAATAAAAAAAGCATAATAAAAAGGACATCAGTGATGCCCTTTTTTGTTTTATCAGAAACTTCTTCCGCCTCCGCCATGGCTTCTTCCGGAAGAACTGGTATGGGTAGAGGAGTGACCTCCGCCCGATGATCCGGATGAAGAGGATGAACTGCTCTTTGGTCTTGGGGTACGGGAAACGCTTCGATAGAGGAAGACATCCCTGCCGCCGGTGACATCAAGAGAATCGGCACTGTAATAGCGGTTGGCGTTGACCTGACGATGAACGCTCTTCATCTTTCCCCTAAGTCCCAGAGTGGAAAGAAGACCGGAGATCAATCCGCCAAGGATACCGAAGATCGAGGAATTGGCGATCCTTTCGCCAAGGCTCTTTGGCTTTTCCGGAGTGATCGGATCGGTTGGATCACCAGGGTTGTTATAGAGATTGATGTAACGCTCGACCTTGCGGACATAGGCTTTGATACCATCGGCGTAATCGCCGTCAGCGAAGCCTTCATCAACGATCGCGTCAAGGGTCGAATCGATATTATCATCAGTCATCACATCGATGGCTTTACCATAGGTCGTGATATAGATATAACGCGGATCCATGGTCACCAGAAGAAGCAGACCATCGTCGCCTTCGCCATAGCCAAGACCCCTATAGTCATAGTAGTCATCAGCGTATTCAGCATGTGATACGCCTTCAGGCAATGAGTTGACGGTATAGACACAGATATCCATCTGGTAGGTCTCGCTGGCTTCATCCAGAAGCATGCGGATCTCAGCTTCTTCAGCATTGCTTAGAATATCAGCATCATCCAGCAGTCTCGGTACCTGACGGTGTTCCGGGATCGAGCTGTTGATCAGACCTTCCAGCCTTTGGGCGATCACATCGAGATAGTTGATGATGACTTCGTCGTAGGAATGGACATTGGTTGCGGCCTCATTCCAGATCGCATCAACATCATCCTCAGTGAAGAACTGGGCGATCTTGCCATGGAAGGTGATGTAGTATTCGTTAGTGCTCTCAGAAGGGGTCATTGCGAAGATGATCGCTTCGGTTTCCGGAATGTTGTTGTAAAGCAGATTGCAGGCATAGTAGGTACCCTGCTCTTCCTGGGCCAGACCGATATCGTTTCTAAGATATACGTAAGGTGCAACACCATAGCGGTTGACGATAGCTTGCGCCTTGCTTTCGATCTCGTTGATCGAAGAAACTGAAAGATCGAACTCATCGCATTCCTCGATGACCAGATATTTGCCTTGGGTGATATCAGTGCTGGTATATAAGGCTGTTTTAGCATTTAAAGCCTGGTAATAGTTGCGGATGATATCGCCATAGGTACTGACGTTGGTGGTCGCTTTTTCCCAGAGACTGTCAACATCCGAATCGCTGAAAAGTTCAGCAGCTTCGCCAAAGAAGTAGATGTAATACTCAAAGGAGCCGGTCGAAGGAGTTATCGCAAAGACGATAGCGTCCTCATCATCAGCATAGTTTTCATATAATTCCAGACAGGCATCGTAGGCACCGCGGTAATCATCCGATTCATTGGTATCATCCTTGAGGTATACATAAGGAGCGATGTCGTATTTATCTTCGTATTCTTCAGTTATTCTTTCGAATTCTTCGATCTCGGATGAAGTGACATCGAATTCTTCGTGTTCGTCGATATAGATATATTGATCCTTAGCCAAGACCGGAGTCATGAAGGATAGACCCATGATGATGGTCAATAATAAGATACTCAGTATTCTTTTCATCTTCATTCCTCCTTACTTCATCACAAAGGCCAGTACGGCGGTGATGATAATGGCCGGGATCAGGGTATAGAGCAGGAAGTACTTGATCGACTGTCCGTTATCTATCGGCAGGTCACCGACAAATTTACCGGTCTGTCCGTTCATAGCAAAGGTGTAGTGCTGACCATTCCAGGTCGTATTGAGGATCCAGATCGGTAAGAGCACATAGCGGGCGATACCGTCGGTGATGGAAACATTGCCGGCGGTCTTGCTCACGGTCTCATAACCCCGGACTGTGGAGGTAAAGGCCTGTTCAGCACTTCTGATCAGTCTTTCATCGGCACGCTTTTCACTTTCCTCGTAATCGATGTTGTAGCGATCAGCCATGTATCCTGCCAGGTAAGCCGTTTTAAACGGGATAGCATCCTTCATGTCGTAAGGTTCCAGCGATTCAGTCAGATCATCAGCGATCTTGGTCGAAGCATCGACCGGGATCGCATTGAAACTGATGTTTCCTGAACGGTAGACATTATAATAGGATGTTTCGGTATAGTAGTAAGAGCTATCGCTCCAGGTATGGGAAGTGGTAGCACGGAAATTGTAGTTGGCATTGGCATCGACATCATATACCCAATAAGGTACGTAGACACCTTTGATCTCATCGATGTGATTCTTATCCTTGAAGATCGGTGGCAGCAGTTTCTTGCCTTGCAGATGCTGCTCGTATTTGTCTTTGGCTGCTTTTTTATCCAGCTTAAACGGAATGATCAGATCCGGCTTAAGCATGCCTTTGACATTACCTTTATCTACGACCGGATTTCCGCAATACGGACAGCTTGTAGCTACCGTATCCGCATCAGTGATGATCTCGCCGCCGCAGGATTCACAGACAAAGATCCTCAGACTGGCATCTTCATCTTCGGTGGTATAGACCTCGTTGTTTTTCTGCCAATCGAGTTTGTCTTCAGTATTTTCAATGTCCAGTTCCGAGTCCAAAGAGTCGAAAACTTCAGCTTCAAATTCCGTTCCGCAATACGGACATTTTACCTTCTGGCTGGCGGAATCGAATTGAAGTGCACCTCCGCAATTCGGACACTTATATTCTTGTAAGGCCATATTTCCTCCTTATACAGCAAGCGATTACGGACGGATCCATAATCGCTTGTATCTTCTAGTGGATGATGGATTGATTTATCGTACTAAATCTTCCTCACCGAACTTCTTACCGCATTCAGGACAGAACTTTGGTGGATTCTTTGGATCGGTTGGGCCGTATCCGCAGACTGAACATTTATAGACGACTTCTACCGGTTTTGCTTTTCCACACTGTGGGCAGAAGTTTCCGGTATTGACGCTACCGCATTCACAAGTCCAGGTATTAGGATCCAGGGCCGGTTCAACTACTGCAGGTGCAGGTTCTGCCTTAGGCTGAGCAGCTGCCATGTTGTAGAGATCCTGGGCATTGACGCCACCGGCATTCATAGCCATGTTAACACCCATAAATCCGACAGTTGCTCCGGCTTCATTGCCGGCTGCGGTACGGATCGCATCATTCTGGGCACTTACCATGGAAGCAGCGGCCATACCAGGGTTCTGGTAAACAGCAGCTTTCTGAAGTTCCTTGATGGTGTTTGAATCT
>JAFWFB010000045.1 GCA_017512625.1 Erysipelotrichaceae bacterium | reverse complement strand
TCCCGGGTTGCAATAGATGAAGAGTTCTGACTTGGCCCTGGTTATTGCGGTATAGATCAGACGTTTGTTGAGCATTATCGACTGATCCTCGGTAATTATCACGATGGCCTTAGGATATTCTGATCCCTGGGATTTATGGATACTTATAGCATAGGCCAGGTTGATATCCTGCAGATCCTCATATTTGTAAAAGACGATGTTGCCGGAAAAATCGATCTCCAGATACGGATGGACAGGGTCGATGAATTTATCGGTATTGATGCCAATGATCGTGCCGATATCACCGTTATAGACATTCTGGTCATTGTAATTCTTAAGCTGAATGACCTTATCGCCCTCCTGGTAGACTTTATCACGGAAGGCTACGGAATTCTTGTCTTCATCCTGCGGGTTAAAGAAATCCTTTAAAAGGATATTGAGATTATTGATACCTAACACCGTCTTATACATCGGTGATAACAGCTGAAACTGCGATAGATATTCATAGTCATCCTTCAGCTTTTGCAAATGTTTCTGCAAGACAGCTTTAAGATATTGGGTATCGCCCTGGATGAAATGAACATTCTTGTTGTATTTGGAAGTATCGACGGTATTTTCCAGCACATCATATGCCAGATCGATGATCTCGTTATCTTCGCTCTGGCGATAGATCTTTTTAAGATTGATGATATTGAAACCATCGTAGTTGATGATCTCACCCAAAAGATTTCCGGTGTTGACACTTGGAAGCTGATTCGCATCCCCGATGATGCAAAGCTTATCCAGGTTAGGCAAAGCCAGAAGCAGGTTATAGAAAAGTGTATTATCGACCATGGAGAATTCATCGATGATCAGGGTATTGATCAGCAATGGATTGTCTTTGTTCATGGTAAAGGTATTGGTATTGCGATCCCATCTTAAAAGACTGTGTATGGTCTTGGCATCGACCTGGGTAAGTTCAAAGATCCGGGAAGCACTGCGTCCGGTTGGCGATACTACCGCAACATTGTTAAGGGCATCGTTTTTGCGCAGGATATTTACCAAGGCTTCGATGATGGTAGTCTTGCCGGTACCGGGACCGCCGATAATGATCGATAGGCTGTTATTGAAGAAAGATTCAATGGCTTTTACCTGCTCAAAAGAGAGCTCCAGTTGCTTTTCGAATTCAAAATCAGCGATCTGACTTTCGATATCGTCGTAGTATTCGCTGGCTATCGATTCGATCTTTTTCAGTCTTTGCGCAATGTATGTCTCAGCTTCAAATTGCAACCAATGTATGTAAAAGTTGCTATAGACGCAGATCTCAGAAGCTTCGATCGCATCCTTTAAGGCCTGATCAAATGATCCGTCATTAAATGACCTTCGATACTCAGCTTCGATCTCTTCATAGCTTAAAAAGGAATTGCCGCTTTCAAAGGAAAGATTTAGACAGATATTGGTGACAACGGCTTTCTTTCTGATCGGTGAATCCATGTCAAAACCAATGGCTAGAGCCAGTTTATCCGCAACTCTGAAAGAGACATTCGCAAAATCCTTAACGAGGATATAAGGATCTTCACTTAGCAAAGTAATTGTGTTTTCCTTATAGCGGTTTTTGATCTGATTGATCAGATCGAGCCTTAAGCCTCCTTTTAAAAGGAATTCCACTTCCTTGATATTCAGGTTATCGAAAGCCTCAAAACCTTCCTTAAGGGCTGTTTTTATCTTTAAGGATAGATCCAGACCATCAATCAGGGAATTATCCTCGTGTATCTTAGCTATCGCATCATCACCCAACTGTTCAATGATCTTGGCAGCCGTTACCTTACCAATGCCTTTAAAATAAGAAGACGAAAAAAAATCGATGGCATAGTCAAGACCATCTTCTGTCAGTTCATGGTAAGAGCTGACCTGGAATTGGGAACCATAACGGGGATGGTTGACAAATTCCCCTTCCAGTTCGTATTTGATCTCTTCATGCACATCGATATAGCCCAAGACCGTATAACGATCGTCATCGGTCATGAAAGTATAGATAACGTAGCCGTTATCACCCTGAAAGATCTTATGTTGAAAATAACCGCTCAAAGTCATAAGTTATTCAGTTTATCTTTAATTAGCTTATCCACATCAGATCCGTCGATAAAACGCTTATCGATGGTTCCGCCTCCGATCATAATGCCATCTGTTGTATATAAAACAGCTTCCTGACCAGGACTTACTGCCTCGATATTGTCGTAGGAAAGCAACAGATCATTTCCATCATAAGATATGACATGAACATCGTTATCCTTTTGGCGGTAACGGAATTTAGCCTTAAGATCCAGGCCATTCAGGTCGATATTTAACTGGTTATTAAAACCGGTAACGGTACAGGAAGTTGATGCCAGAAATGACTTAGTAAGGTGGGAAGAGAGATAAAGTTCGTTTTTGATGACATCCTTTCCAACGCAATAATAAGGACCACGGTTTCCGCCGACATGGAATCCCTTCCTTTGACCGATGGTATAGTAATATACGCCATTATGGGTGCCTATGACCTTACCGGTATCAACATCGATGATGTTTCCTTCCTTCATCGGGATGTAATTGCTTAAAAACAAGCGGAAATCACGTTCACCGATAAAGCAAACACCGGTGCTGTCTTTTTTATCAGCTACAGCTAGATTCATGTCAGCAGCGATCTTGCGGACTTCCGGCTTGGTAAGGTTGCCC
>JAFWFB010000044.1 GCA_017512625.1 Erysipelotrichaceae bacterium | reverse complement strand
TGATTTCATTCTTCCTTTCAAACTCGGAAATTTCGAAAGCTTCCGTTTCTACTTTGGACCGGAAACCATCGCTATCCTGCCGGTTGCTCTGGTTACTATCTCTGAGCATATCGGTGACCATACCGTATTAAGCAAGATCTGTGAAGAAGACTTCTTAAAGGATCCGGGCTTAGACAGAACCCTGATGGGTGATGGTATCGCAACTGCTGTATCCGCCTTCCTGGGTGGCCCGGCAAACACCTCATATGGTGAGAATACCGGTGTTATCGGTCTGACTAAGGTCGCTTCGATCTATGTAACCTTAGGTGCAGCCGGTATCGCCATGGTCCTTGGCTGTCTGCCTATCGTCAGTGCCGTCATCAGAACCATTCCAACAGCTGTTCTCGGCGGCATGTCGATCCTGTTATATGGTGTTATCGCCAGCAACGGTTTAAGAGTTATCGTTGATAACCGTGTCGATTTCGACAAGCAGCGCAACCTGATCATCACCAGTGCCATGCTGGTAATCGGTTTAGGTGGAGCAGTCTTACCGTTAGGTCAGGTCGCAACCTTATCCGGAACTGCCTTAGCAGCCCTGGTCGGTGTCATCCTGAACCTGGTCTTACCGAAAGCTGAACAATAAGGTAAAAACATAAAACAATAAAGACGGTGCTTCAGATAGGCGCCGTCTTTTCTTTTTATACGGATAATTCTGATCGGTGCACTTATTTCGCTTGAAAAAAGCACCGGTGCCATTTTAAAATATGATTAAGGATAAATAAAAAAATATAATAGGAGGAAACAATGGGCGCTTATATTATTGAAAAATCCGAAAGTGGCAAGTATCATTTTAATCTGCATGCTAAGAATAAGGAGATCATCCTGACTTCTCAGATGTATAAAGGCAGAAACGGCGCTTTGAAAGGTATCAGAAGCGTTAAGACCAATGCACCGATCGCTCCGATCGAGGATCTGACACTGGAAAAACCGGTAGAGCAGAAGAATCCTAAATTTCAGATCTATCTGGGCAAGGATGAGAAGTACTACTTCCGTCTGATCGCTGCCAACGGACAGGCAATCGGCCGTTCCGAAGGTTACAATGGCAAGCCTGCATGCAAGAGTGGAATCGAGTCTGTTAAAAACAACGCTGATTCTGAAGTAGAAAAAGCAACTGAAAAAGAATAATAATTATCAGTAATAAAACGGTCTTCCTAAATGGAAGACCGTTTTTTTATTCTTCAGCCGCAACTTTCTCCAGGATCTTCTTGGCTTTCCTTTCGAAATCCTGACGGTCCATCATGATCACGTTCCCACAGTTAAGGCACTTGATCTTGATATCTACACCCATCCTGGTGATCTTAAACTTGTTACTGTCCTTGGCACAGGGATGGTTCTTCTTCATTTGGACGATGTCACCTAGTCCATATCCTTCAATCATGTTTATCACCTCTTGCTTTATACGTATTATACATAAGCATCGTAATGGTCATCGGTCCGACTCCCTTAGGGACTGGAGTGATGGCTGCTACCTTTTCAACGGCTTCATCGAACTTGACATCGCCCTTAAGCTTGCCATCGACCCTGTTTACTCCAACATCGATGACATAGGCTCCTTCCTTGATGTAGTCCCCGGTAATGAATTCAGCTTTACCGATGGCTACGACCAGGATATCAGCCTGTCTGGTTATTTCCTTTAAATTGGATGTTCTTGAATGACAGGTGGTGACAGTCGCATTTTCATTGAGAAGCAGTCTTGAAACAGGCAGTCCGACCAGATTCGATCTTCCCACTACTACCGCGTGCTTTCCTTCAATCTCGACCTTCATCTCCTTCAACAGTTCTATGACGCCTAAAGGAGTGCAGGGATAGAAACCTTCTTCCTTCAAAAACAGTTTTCCTGAATTGATGATGCCCAAACCGTCAACATCCTTGGAAGGATCAATCAGTTCCAGGGCCTCCCTCGAATCCAGCTGTTTAGAAAGAGGCAATTGTAACAGGATACCATCGACTTTAGGATCATCGTTAAGTTCTCTTATCAGTTTATTCAATTCTTCCTGAGTGGTCTCTTCAGGGAGTCTGTGCACTTCTGAATCGATGCCTACATAGGTGGCGGCCTTCTCCTTGCCCTTGACATAGGAAAGGGATGCCGGATCTTCACCAACCAAGATAACTCCCAGCTTCGGCCTTTTTAAACCGCTTTGAATATCGGCCTCGATCTTTTCTTTTAGTTCATCCTTTAGTCTTTGCGATAAAACGCTTCCGTATACCACTTCTCCCATTAGAGCACCTCGCTGTCGATTATGATGGTAACCGGTCCGTCATTGACCGATTCGATCTGCATGTCTGCCTGAAAGATGCCTTCCAGGACATTGATGTCTTCATTTCTGAGCAATTCATTGAATTGCAGGTAGTATTCCCTGGCCCTTACCGGTTCCATCGATTTATCAAATCCCGGTCGGTTTCCCTTTAAGGTAGCATTAAGGGTAAACTGGGAAATGGAAAGGATCTCTCCATTAACCTGATGAATATCCAGATTCATCTTGCCATTATCATCCTCAAATACCCTTAGACGGGAGATCTTGTGAGCTACTTTTTCCAGGTCTTTTTCCGTATCATCCTGATGGATCCCGACCAGTAAAAGGAAACCCTTGCCGGTCTTGGAATGGACCTTGCCATCGATCGTACATGATGCCTGACTGACTCTGGTCACTACTACTTTCATAAATAAATTCTACCCCAAAAGAGGTAAAATAAAAACATGGACAAGCCTTTAGCTTACCGGATCAGACCTACCCGACTCGAGGATTTCATCGGTCAGAAACACCTGTTACAGGAGGATGGGATCATCCGGAAATGTATCGATAATAGCCGCCTGTTTTCAATGATCTTTTTCGGTCCGCCGGGGATCGGAAAGACTACCCTGGCTACGATCATTGCCAATACCATGGGACTTCCTTACAGGGAGTTCAATGCGGTAGTGGATGATAAGAAAAGACTTAATCAGTTATTCGCTGAAGCTAAACTGAGTGATGGCCTGGTCATCATCGTCGATGAAGTCCACCGTCTTAACAAGGACAAGCAGGACCTGCTTTTACCGCACCTGGAAAGCGGATTGATCACTTTGATCGGCTGTACGACTGCCAATCCTTATTTCAGTATCAATCCCGCCATCAGGAGCCGGGCCCATCTGATCGAACTCTATCCCCTTAGCGATGAGGATATCCGGGAAGGCATCCTGAAGGCCATCGAAAGGGGATATGATAACCGTTATATCATCGATGAAGATGCCATCAAACAGATCGCCAGAGTAGTAAATGGTGATCTGCGTTATGCCTATAACATCCTGGAGATCAGTATCCTTAACTGCAGCGATGACCACATCACGCTTGATGATGTTAAAAAATATGCCAGTGTTGCCAACAAAAGTTCCTTCAAGGGCGATGACGGCCACTATGACCTTCTAAGCGCCTTTCAGAAATCCATCAGAGGCAGCGATGTCAATGCGGCACTTTACTATTTGGCAAGACTGCTGGAAGCAGGAGATCTTGATTCCATTGAAAGAAGACTGCTGGTAACAGCCTATGAAGATATCGGCCTGGCCAATCCCAATCTGGTTGCCCGCACCTACAACGCTACCCAGGTAGCAAGGATCGTCGGCTATCCGGAAAACATGATCCCCTTAGGCTTGCAGATCATTGATCTTTGTCTGGCACCAAAGTCCAAATCCGCCAACAATGCGATCCATGCCGCTGATGAGATAGCCAAGAAGGAAGGTCTGGATATACCCCGCTACCTGCGTCTTACCCCGGTTTCCTTAGAAGAAGATGAAAAATATGACTACGGTAACCCCGCAAACTGGCATCTGATCCAGTATCTGCCGGATAAGATCAAAGATCTCGAGTTCTATGAACCGGGAAGCAACCAATACGAAGAGCAGCTTAAGAAAAACTATCTTGAACTGAAAAAATATAAGCGGACTAATGACCTCAAAAGTCTGAATAACCGCAAAAAGAAGTAAACAAAAAGGATGATCATCCGATCATCCTTTTTTTATGCTTTATAGCTATCACTTAGAGAGAAACGGTCTCTTCATCTGAATCAAGATCTTCAGACATTGCTGACAGACCGATATCTGTCAGATCGTCCTTATTGATCCTAGGCAGCTGATTGGCCTCTCTTTCAGCCTCGGCTTCGGCGTTTCTTTCGTGTCTGATCTCGATCATCTCTTCGGCCATTTCGTTGATTCGATCAGTGGTTACACGGTGGAATTTAGAACCGGTTCCGGTCGGGATCAGTTTACCGACGATGACATTTTCCTTCAGACCTTCCAGATGGTCGACCTTATTGTTGACAGCAGCATCAGTCAAAACCTTAGTGGTCTCCTGGAAGCTGGCAGCCGACAGGAAGGAATCGGTTTCAACGGAAGACTTGGTGATACCAAGCAGTACCGGACCGATCTTTGCCGGGGTCTTGCCTTCGATCAGCAGTGCATCGTTGATGTCTGTGATTCTGGCAAGTGACAGAGTCTGTCCAACACTGAGTCCGCTGTCGCCAGCATCGAGTACGATGACTCGCTTAAGCATCTGCTTGATAACGACTTCGATATGCTTATCGCTGATATCGATACCTTGCAGAGCATATACCTGCTTGACTTCCTTGAGGATGTAGTTTTGGACTGCTCTTACACCGGCGATCTCGATCAGTTCCTTAGGAGCGATCGAACCTTCAGTCAGCTTATCTCCTGCTTCGACCTTGCTACCAACACTATAGTTGGAACTTACGACCTGAGTCAGGTCACAGTAATGAGGGATGGTCTCCTTCTCATTAGTGATATAGACAACTGTACCGGTATGGTTTTCCTGTTCCTCGATGGAAGTGATCTCGCCGGTGATCTTAGCCAATACAGCCGGATGTTTAGGCTTTCTGGCTTCGAACAGTTCCTCAACTCTAGGAAGACCCTGAGTGATATCACCATCGTCACCGGAAGCAACACCACCGGTATGGAAGGTACGCATGGTCAGCTGAGTACCCGGCTCACCAATTGACTGGGCAGCCATGATACCGACAGCTTCACCGCTTTCGACCATCTTACCGGTCGCCATATTACGGCCGTAACACTTAGCACAGATTCCCGTACGGGACTGGCAGGTAAAGACATTTCTGATCATTACCGACTTGATGCCTGCTTCGATAATGCGGTCAGCGATATCATCAGTGATGTATTCCTCTTCACCAATGATGATCTCACCGGTGTTAGGATCTACTACATCTTCCTTGGTATAACGGCCGATGATACGGTCACGCAGACTTTCGATCAGCTGATTGTTCTTGCTATCACGAAGTTCTTCAGCCTCGTAGCCTTCATCGGTATAGCAGTCATCCTCGCTGATAACGACCTGCTGAGAGACATCGACCAGTCTTCTGGTCAGATAACCTGATTCAGCGGTCTTAAGAGCGGTATCGGTCAGACCCTTTCTGACACCATGGGTGGAGATGAAGAATTCCGATACGTTCAGACCTTCACGGAATGAAGAGTAAATAGGAACCTCAATGATCGAAGGCTGATACTCTTTACGTGACTTGGACTGAGTCGGTCTGGCCATCAGACCACGCATGCCTGCCAGCTGAGTGAAGTGGGACTTGTTACCACGGGCTCCGGATACCGACATCATGCCGATCGGAGACTTACGTGGCAGTGACTTCATGACTTCATCACCGATACTGTTTTTGGTATCATCCCAAAGTTTGGAGAAGTGTCTCTCCCATTCAGGTGGAGTGAGAAGACCTCTCTTTAACAGAGTCTGAAGGACATCAGCCTTCTTACGGGCTTCTTCAACGTATTTCTCCTTGTTAGGAGCAACGTTGATGTCACTCAGTGATACGGTCATACCGGCGACGGTAGAGTATTTGTATCCAAGATCCTTGATGATGTCCAGCAGTTCGCTGCTGCCATCAGTCTGATAACGATTGAAGATCTCAGCGATGACACTGGATAAGGATCCCTTCTTGAATTCCGATCTTACCGGCATCGAGGCGATCTTATCCTTGACGGATAAACCATCATAGACGAAATCGGATTCCGGTGTAGCTTTTAAGGTAGACAGATCTGAACTTACCTCATTGATATAAGGGAAGTCACTAGGCATGTTCTGGTTGAAAATGATCTTTCCAACAGTTGTCAGCAACAGACCACTGTTCTGTTTTTCCGTGAAGCAGGTCTTATGGAGTGAGGATGCCTTGATAGCGATACGGGTATGCAGGTGGACCTGCTTGTTATCGTAGGCAAGCAGAACTTCGGAGATGTCCTTGAAGACATGTCCTTCGTTTCTGCCAAAGCGTTCCCACATCTCGGCAGCTTCTTCGTCACCAAGAGCCCTTAAGGTCTTCGCCTTGGCGAAGAATTCCTCGGTAGTCTCTTCCATGTTCAGATAGAAGTTACCTAAGACCATGTCCTGTGAAGGGGTAACGATCGGTTTACCATCCTTAGGACCAAGAATGTTATTGGAACCAAGCATCAGGACTTCGGCTTCGGCTCTGGCCTGTTCCGATAGAGGCAGATGGACAGCCATCTGGTCACCATCGAAGTCCGCGTTAAAGGCGGTACAAGCTAACGGATGAAGACGGATCGCTCTTCCTTCAACCAGTTTAGGCATGAAGGCCTGGATACCCAAGCGGTGAAGAGTCGGTGCTCTGTTTAAGAGTACCGGGTGAGTCTTCATGATCTCTTCCAGTACGGAATAGATCCTTGGATCATCCTTTTCGATCAGTTTTTCAGCCTGCTTCTGTGAAGAGACGATTCCCTGAATGTGAAGTTCATAGATAATGAATGGCTTGTATAACTGGACAGCCATTTCTCTAGGCAGACCGCACTGATACATCTTCAGATCCGGTCCGACAGCAATAACTGAACGGCCGCTGTAGTCAACACGCTTACCTAATACGTTTTGTCTGAATCGACCCTGTTTACCCTTTAAGGAGTGACTGAGGGACTTAAGAGGACGGTTGCCTGCACCCTTGATCGGAGCACTGCGTCGTCCGTTATCGATCAGAGCATCTACAGCTTCCTGTAACATACGCTTTTCGTTCTGGACGATGATGGTCGGAGTTCCCATCTCGATCAGTCTCTTTAAACGGTTGTTTCGGGTGATTACACGACGATAGAGATCGTTGAGGTCAGAAGTTGCGAATCTACCGCCATCCAACTGAAGCATTGGTCTTAAGTTTGGCGGAATGACCGGTAAAACGGTAAGGACCATCCACTCTGGCTTGTTTTCACTGTCAACGAAGGCGTTGACGATCTCCAGACGCTTGATCAGTTTCTTACGCTTTTCACCCTGGGCATCTTCCAGTTCTTTTTCGATTTCTTCTTTTTCCTTGCGGCAGTCAACACGCTCAAGCAGGTCCTTGACAGCCTCGGCACCTGACTTGGCGACAAAGGCATCAGCACCGAATCTGGCGCGGTAGTCGCGGTATTCCTTTTCGGAGAGGATCTGCTTGTACTGCAGTGGAGTGTTCATCGGGTCGATGACGATCCAGCTGACGAAGTAGATGACTTCTTCCAAGGCTTTAGGAGCGATTCCAAGCAGGATGGACATTCTGCTTGGAACTCCCTTTAAGTACCAGATATGGGTTACCGGAGCACCGAGCTCGATGTGACCCATTCTTTCACGTCTGACTGAAGATTTGGTGATCTCTACGCCACAACGGTCGCAGATGACACCTTTATAACGTACCTTTTTGTATTTACCACAGGCACATTCCCAGTCTTTGGATGGACCGAATATCCTTTCACAGAATAATCCATCCCTTTCCGGTTTTTGAGAACGATAATTGATTGTTTCCGGCTTCTTGACCTCACCATGAGACCATTCAAGAATGCGCTCAGGAGAAGCAAGACCAACCTGAATAGCTGCAAATTTATTAGCCATATTAAGCGTCCTCCTCTTCTTCACTGTATTCATCGTCGGCGCCTACTACAGCATCGGCGACTTCTTCACCTTCTTCATCGACTTCATGAAGTCCAGCAGTTTCAGCGACATACTCTTCGTGGTAATCTTCATTGTCCTGGGCATCATCCACGGTGGAGATATCGATCTCTTCGCCCTGTTCGTCAAGCAGACGGACATCGATAGCTAGGGCCTGAAGTTCGCTCTTGAGGACCTTGAAGCTTTCAGGCAGACCCGGTTCAGGCAGATCCTTACCGGACTTGATAGCTTCATAAGTTCTGGTACGTCCTTCAATATCATCAGACTTGATAGTCAGGATCTCTTCCAGGATATGGGCGGCACCATAGGCTTCAAGAGCCCAGACCTCCATCTCACCGAAACGCTGACCACCATTCTGAGCTTTACCGCCAAGCGGCTGCTGAGTGATCAATGAATAAGGACCGGTAGCACGTGCATGCAACTTATCATCGACCATGTGGGCCAGCTTGATCATGTACATGACACCTACCGAGATATTTTCATCATATGGTTCACCAGTCTGACCATCGATCAGTTTGATCTTTCCGTTTGGTGAAGTTTCAGCTTCAGCCATGATGGAACGAAGTTCTTCGTTGGAAATACCGTCAAATACGGAAGTGGCGAACTTGACGCCCAGCTTCTTGGCAGCCATTCCCAGATGGACTTCGAGGATCTGACCGATGTTCATACGGCTAGGAACACCGAATGGGTTAAGCATGATGTCGATCGGGGTTCCATCAGGCATGAACGGCATGTCTTCAACCGGCAGTATCTTGGAAATAACACCCTTGTTTCCATGTCTTCCCGCCATCTTGTCACCTTCAGAGATCTTTCTCTTCTGAACGACATATACTTTAACGACCTGGTTAACTCCCGGAGGCAGTTCATAGCCTTCGGAACGTTTGAATACGCGGACGCTCTGGACGATTCCGGCTCCGCCATGCGGAACTCTTAAGGAATTGTCACGGACTTCCTTGGATTTTTCACCGAAGATAGCCAACAGTAAACGCTCTTCCGGAGAGACTACGCTTTGTCCCTTAGGGGTTACCTTACCGACCAGGATATCTCCTTCCTTGACTTCGGCACCAACCATGACGATACCGCGGCCATCAAGATTTCTTACGGCAGCATCACCGACGTTTGGAATATCGCGGGTGATCTCTTCCGGTCCGAGTTTGGTCTCACGGCATTCAGCACTGTACTCATCCAGATGGATGGAAGTGTAAACGTCATCGCTGACCATTCTCTCAGACATGATGATCGCATCTTCATAGTTGTATCCGTGCCAGGTCATGAAGGCGATGGTGACATTCTGACCTAAGGCCAGTTCGCCCTTCTCCATGCTTGAGCCATCAGCGATCATCATTCCGGCTTTGATCTTTTCGCCTTTATTGACGATCGGACGGTTATTCAAACAGGTTCCGGCGTTGGATCTGATGAATTTATCCAGGATGTATTCGTGATCTTCCTGACCGTCATTGATGACGATCCTGGAAGCATCGACATAAGTAACGATACCGTCTTCCTTGGCAACGACACCTGAGCCACTGTCATGAGCGATCGTTCCTTCGATTCCGGTTCCGACATATGGGGAATGCGGATTGAGCAGAGGAACGGCCTGTCTCTGCATGTTGGCTCCCATCAGGGCACGCGATGCGTCATCGTTTTCCAAAAATGGGATACAGGCAGCTGCAACGG
>JAFWFB010000043.1 GCA_017512625.1 Erysipelotrichaceae bacterium | reverse complement strand
TACGAACTTAAGGCATAAATACCTGCTTGTTGCTTGCGACTGCTTGCAACGATCAGGCCCGGCTTGCGGTAAAAAGATTCAGTGACAGCGTGTCAGAGAAAGATCTAAGCGCCTGGATCGATGAATTAAAATAAATAGTATTATTATTCACGAACAACAAACAGGACTCTGAAGTCCTGTTTTTGTATAATTAAAGGTGAAAGATAAAGCTATGAATCTTAAGAATTTCGATAATAAATGTGTCAGGATAACTACTGTTGATGGCGAGGTATTTGAAGGTATCGTATCCTACCTTAGCAGGGAGTATGTAAACCATGAATATGGCAAGGATGAAGAAGCCCTGAACCTTACTCCGATCCTTTTTGGCAAGAGTGAGATCGCTCTGGTTGAAAGTCTCGAAGAGGTAGAAGGACCATTTGGTCATTACTCCGAAAAATACGGACTTCTGGAAAGGAAGTGTCTGGACTGGGGCAGTGACATGATCGAAGAAGTCCTGGAGTGTGAAGATGACATTCAGATCCTAAGGATGCTTGAATGTCTTAATGACAATCTTGATGAGGTCGTAAAAAGAGCAGTACCGGGAGTGGCACCTTGGCGTCTAGACAGTATCCCGGTAGAAGCAAAAGCTGACGAAAATGAAACAGGGCCGATCTATCTGGGTGAGATGGAAAGGATGCTTGATGAGCTGGTGAAATACAGTTCAAACGAAAAGATAAGCAAAGAAGCGAAAGACCTTAAAAGTCTCCTGAGCAAAACGGAAAAGGAATAAAAAACCGAATCAGAATTCGGTTTTTTTATTATCTTGGTAACAGCTTATCCGGGTTTTAATTATCAGCTTTTATTTATCTGGGCGACAAAGTCATCGACATAGGATGGGACATGGCTTTTTTCTACTACATCCGAGTTAGCAACATTCAGAAACATGTTGACCATTCCTCCGATACAGAAGATGATCTTGGCCCTTTCTTTCTCGTTGTCAGTAGTTTCGAAACAGCGCTTTTGTACTTCGACGATGATCTTATGACGATAGATATTCATCCGGTCCTTAAAAAGGATCCTGAATTCTTCCACATCGATCTTCTGGCTTTCCCTGATATCCTTTACAAAGAGTTTGGTATTGCTTAATAAGGAATCGAAATGGGTTATCGTATCCAGTCTTTTTTTGATCAGCTCGTTTTCCAGTTTGTCGGATAATTCGTAGATATCGACATAGTGGTTATAAAAAGTGGATGGATTGATACCGGCCTTGTCACAAATACTTCGAACGGTAATATCTTCCAAAGCCTTTTCCTTTTTGGCTTCCAGGAAAGTATCTTTAATGGCTTTCTTGGTTTTTCGGACTCTTAAATCTTTTTCATTCATAACAGTTTAATAAGATAAAATACATCAAATTGTTGGGTTTATCGTTTGTCTAATAATCAACACATGATGTATAATCCGAATATATCCAATATTTCGATGATTGTCAAAAAATCTTTTGGGGATTACTGTTGGATGATAATTTAGGCAGATTTAACTAGACCCCTAAAGATAATTGGGGGTCTTTTATTTAGAATAGTTATGATGAGTGAAAGAAAAAACTTTAAAGCCGGAATCGATGTTGGTTCAACCACAGTCAAACTGGTCATTCTCGATGAGAATGAAGAAGTAGTTTATGGGCAGTATCGCAGACACCATGCAAGGATCCAGGAAGTCCTGGCCGACCTTTTGCGTGAAGCCAAAGACAAACTGGGCGATTGTGACTTAAAGGTCAAGGTTACCGGATCAGGTTCCATAAATTTAGGTAAAGCCTTAGGCATTGACTTTGTCCAAGAGGTAGTAGCGGTAGCCACTGCCTTGCAAAAGGTGGCACCGCAGACTGATGTAGCCATTGAACTTGGTGGCGAAGATGCTAAGATCATCTACTTCAAGGGCGGTCTGGAAGAAAGAATGAATGGTGTTTGTGCCGGTGGTACCGGTTCCTTCATCGACCAGATGGCTGCCTTATTGCAGACGGATGCGACCGGTCTTAATGAAGCTGCCAGGGAATACAAGCAGATCTATCCGATCGCTGCGCGTTGCGGCGTATTTGCGAAGACGGATATCCAGCCGCTTATCAACGAAGGTGCGACCAAGGCTGATCTTTCAGCCTCCATCTTCCAGGCTGTCGTCAACCAGACCATTTCCGGTCTGGCCTGTGGCAAGCCGATCCGGGGCTGTGTAGCTTTCCTTGGCGGACCGCTGCACTTTATGCCTGAGCTTAAGAAAGCCTTTATCAGGACCTTGAAATTAAGTGAAGAAAATGTGGTCGATCCGGATAATTCCCACTTGTTTGCGGCCATGGGTGCTGCCTTGGAAGCAAGTGATGCAACTGAAAAAGATATCGATACCCTGATCGACACCCTGGATAAGGGTGTAACGATGGATTTCGAGATCAAGCGTCTGGAACCGTTATTTAAAGATCAGGCTGATTACGATGAGTTTAATGAAAGACATAGCAAAGCCGTAGTCAAGAAAATAGATCTGGAAACCTATAAAGGTAAGGCCTTTTTAGGAATCGATGCGGGATCAACGACTACCAAGATGGCCCTTATCAGTGAAAAGGGCGAACTGCTTTGGTCCTTCTATGACAACAACCAGGGCGATCCGATCAAGGCTGCAAAAAAGGCAGTCAGTGAACTCAGACAAAAGCTGCCTGAAGGTATTGAAATCGCCAGATCCTGCTCGACCGGTTACGGTGAGAATCTTTTAAAGACCGCCTTTAACCTGGATGAGGGCGAAGTCGAGACCATTGCCCATACCACCGCAGCTTCCTTCTTTGATCCGGAAGTTGATTGCGTGTTGGATATCGGTGGTCAGGACATGAAATTCATCCGTTTGAAGAATCAGGCTGTTGATTCGATCATGTTAAATGAAGCCTGCTCTTCCGGTTGCGGATCCTTCATTGAAAACTTTGCGACCAGTCTTAGCTATACTGCCAAAGAATTTGCAAAGGAAGCACTATTTGCGAAAAATCCGGTGGATCTGGGTACCAGATGTACCGTCTTTATGAATTCCAATGTCAAGCAGGCCCAGAAAGAAGGAGCGACTGTCTCCGATATTTCCGCCGGCCTGGCTTATTCTGTCATTAAAAACGCCTTATATAAAGTCATCAAACTGACCGATGTCTCCGAGATGGGTTCCCATATCGTCGTACAGGGTGGTACCTTCTATAACCAGGCGGTCTTAAGAGCGTTTGAAAAGATCGCGGGCGTCGATTGCATCTGCCCGGATATTGCGGGTATCATGGGTGCCTTTGGTGCAGCTTTGATAGCTAAAAGGCACTATAAAGGTCAGGCATCTTCGATGCTTACCTTCGAAGAGATCGAGGATCTTACTTACCAGACAACGACTGCCAGATGTGGCAGATGTACCAATAACTGCATGCTTACCATCAATGTCTTCCCGGGTGGCCGAAGACATATTACCGGTAACCGTTGTGAAAAAGGTGCCGGCATCAAGATCGAGAAGAAGGCCGGCAACATGGTGGCCTACAAGCTTAAAAGACTCTTCGATTATCCAAATCCGAAGGAATGTCCTAGAGGCAAGATCGGTATCCCAAGAGTCCTTAACATGTATGAGAATTACCCGTTCTGGGCAACCTTCTTCCAGACTTTAGGCTTTGAAGTGGTATTATCACCATTATCTGACCGCAACATCTACACCTTAGGTATCGAATCGATCCCTTCGGAGTCAGAGTGTTATCCGGCCAAGATCTCCCATGGACATGTCCAATGGCTGATCGATCATGGTGTCAAGACCATCTTCCATCCTTATGTCTTCTATGAACATCAGGAGACAGCTGATTCGCAAGATCACTACAACTGTCCGATGGTCGTTTCTTATGCAGAGAATCTAAAGAACAACGTTGAAGCGATCATGGATTCGGAAGTCCGTTATATCCGTCCATTTATCGCCTTTACCAATAAGGAAGTCACTACCAACCGTCTGATCAGGGAACTGGTCAAGATCTTTGATGTGACTCCGGTCGAAATAAGGGCGGCTGTCAATGCGGCCTGGGCTGCCCAGCACAATGCAAAGGAAGATATCCGAAGGGAAGGTGCCAGACTGCTTGAGCAGATGAAGCGGGAAGGCGGAAGAGGTATCGTTCTTGCGGGCAGACCTTATCATATCGATCCGGAGATCAACCATGGTATTCCGGAAATGATAACGACCTATGGTCTTACCGTCTTTACCGAAGACAGCTTACCGATCGATCAGACCCTTAAAAGACCGCTTAGAGTATCCGATCAATGGGTCTATCACTCAAGGCTATATAACGCAGCGGATTTTGTAACCAGACATGATGATCTGGAACTGATCCAGCTTTATTCTTTTGGCTGTGGACTGGATGCGGTAACGACTGACCAGGTAGCGGAGATCTTGGAAAACAGTGGCAAACTTTATACCGTCTTAAAGATCGATGAGATCAGCAATCTTGGTGCTGCCCGTATCCGTTTAAGAAGCCTTATTGCGGCCATGAACCAGCGTAAGGAACAGGATCAGGTAGCAACACCTAAACCGTTCGTTTATGAAAGAACGCAGTTTACTTCCAAGATGTACCAGGAAGGCTATACCATCCTGGCCCCGCAGATGTCACCGATCCATTTCAACATCCTGGAGCCGATCTTTAGAAAGTATGGCTATAACCTGAAAGTCTTAAGCAACGATAACCGTGAAGCCATCGACATGGGACTTAAATACGTCAATAACGATGCCTGCTTCCCTTCGATCATCGTTGTCGGTCAGATCATGGATGCGGTATTATCAGGCAAATACGATACCGATAAGCTGGCCATCATGATGACCCAGACCGGAGGTTGCTGCAGGGCAAGCAACTATGTCGGTTTCATCCGAAGAGCCCTGGATAAGGCTAAACTTTCCCACATCCCGGTCATTTCCCTCAACGCGAATGGCATGGAAAAGAATGAAGGATTTAACCTTTCAGCAAAACTCCTTCTCGAAGCTTTCCGTTCACTGGTCTTTGGTGACCTGCTTATGAGATGTCTTTATAGAGTAAGACCATATGAACTGGTACAGGGTTCAGCCAATGCCCTTTATGATAAGTGGAATAAGATCTGTATCGATTACTTTACTACCGAGCACTATCCTCTTTCCTATAAGAAGATCTGTAAGGGAATCGTTGAAGAATTCGATAATCTGCCTATACACGAAGACATGAAAAAACCGAAGGTCGGTATCGTTGGTGAGATCTTAGTCAAATACATGCCTTTAGCCAATAACAATGTCGTAGAACTTTTGGAAAGGGAATGAGCGGAAGCTACTGTTCCTGATCTGACCGATTTCATGAACTACACCTTATTCAATGGCAATTACAAGACTAAGTATCTGGGCTTAAGCAGAAAGTCCAGGAACATCTCCAACCTGGGTATCATCCTGATCGGTTTGATCAGGAAACCGGCTGTCGATGCCCTTAAAAGAAGCAAGCGGTTTGAAGCACCGATGCCTATCGATAAGATCGCCGAGATGGCAAAGCCATTCCTATCGATTGGTAACCAGTATGGTGAAGGATGGTTCCTTACCGGTGAAATGGCAGAGCTGATCAGTACCGGTACACCGAATATCATCTGTATCCAGCCATTTGCCTGTCTGCCTAACCATGTCGTTGGTAAGGGAGTCATCAAGACGATCAAGAAGACTTATCCTGATGCGAATGTCGTAGCTGTAGACTATGACCCGGGCGCCAGTGAAGTCAACCAGCTTAACCGTATCAAACTGATGCTTTCCACTGCTAAGACCAATCTGGAAAAGGAAACAGCATAAATAATAAATCCCCCGCAAGGGGGATTTTATTCTTCATCTTGCGTCCTGCTCTTTTTTGCGAATATAGTTTACTTAGAAGAAAAGTTGCCTTTTGGTAGCTAAAAAGCCTGATGAAAGTAGTTAAGTATGGCAGATAACAAAACGTATATTATTAGCGATGATCGACTGATGGCTGAGTGGGATTGGGAAGAAAATAATAAGATCAATCTCGATCCGCGAAAATTAACTTTTGGTAGTGGGAAAAAGGCAAATTGGATTTGCTCTAAATATCCCACACATAAATGGGCGACGTCTATATATAGCAGGACTACAAAAAATACAAATTGTCCTTATTGTTCAAATAAAAAAGTTCTTCCTGGTTATAACGATTTGAAATCACAACGACCTGACCTTATGTCAGAATGGGATTTTGAGACCAATACCATCGATCCCTCTATGGTAACAGTAAAATCAAATAAGCTAGCCAACTGGATCTGCCCTAAAGAACACAGATATACAAAACATATCTATAATCGCGTAAAAGGCGAAGAATGTCCGGACTGTGCTAAGGCACGAGGAACATCGTTCCCTGAGCAATGTTTTTTCTATTACATCAAGAAATTCTGTCCTGATGCAGTAAACAGATATAAGGACATTTTTAACAACAAAATGGAACTTGACATATATATTCCATCAATAAAAACAGGTATCGAATATGACGGAGTATTTTGGCACAGAAAGGATGCCCAGAGTCGAGCCAGAGAAGAAACCAAACATCGTATTTGCAAAGAAAACAATATACGTTTGTTCCGTCTTAAAGAAGGCGGCTTCACTGGTTTTGCTGATAATGCAGATAGGATTTGGTATGTTCCAACAAAATGCGATGATGCTACGTTGGATTATTATATTTTGTACTTTCTTTCCAATCTGACATTTTTTTCAACTAAGCTTCCGGATGTCAATGTAGCAAGAGATAGGGCTGAGATTTTAGAGTATAAAACACTAAGACTGGAAAACTCTCTGCTTTATCAATATCCGGATATAGCTAAAGAATGGCATCCTACAAAAAATGGCAAATTGACTCCAGATCAGTTTACTCCAGGTAGTGGAGAATCTGTCTGGTGGCGATGTCCTAAATGCGGTAATGAATGGAAGACATCCATAGCTAATAGAGCAAGTGGTCACGGATGTGATAAATGTGCTACATCTGTAAGAATGAAAACAAGAAAAACCAACATTCTTTCTGAACGCGGAAGCATCGACAAAGAATGGTGCCTATTGGATTGGGATTACGAAGAAAACGAATATGGACCTGAGCACTACACAAATGGAAGTGGCGAAATTGTAAGCTGGAAATGCCACAAATGCGGTCATAAATGGAAAACCGCGATTTGTAATAGAACAAGAGATTTTAAAAACGGATGTCCATCGTGTTCCGGAAAGACAATAATAAGAGGTGTAAACGATCTTCCGTTTGTCAAGCCGGAGTTAATGCAAGATTGGGACTATGAAAACAATACGAATATAGATCCAACTAAAGTTGGCCGCGGAAGTCATCTTAAAGTGTCTTGGAAATGTCATATTTGTGACTATCGATGGGAGGCTCAAATCTATAATAGAGCAAACGGAAAGGGTTGCCCATGTTGCGCCAATAGAGTTGTCGTTCCGGGTAAAAATGATCTTGCGACTACAAGCCCTGATCTTGCTGCAGAGTGGCATCCTACACTGAATGAATTAAAACCTACAGAAGTTACGAGAGGACAGTCAATAAAGGCATACTGGATTTGTTCGAAATGCGGTAATGTTTGGCAAGACACCATCAATCATAGATCTGGAGGCAGAGGATGCAGTAAGTGCTCAAAATCTAAAAAAAGAACCTCTGATTAGTCCTTTTTTGTATCTAGCACGAACGAAATTTGTGCTATTTTGTTGTTTGTTGGCTTTTTTAAATAGATAGAGTCTTTATGACCTCTTTTTGCTCTTCTTACCAACACTCTGATAAGAGATATCTATAAGATCGAGTAGTGAATCATCATCGATACTGTCATCCAGGATGATGGTGTACCAATGCTTCT
>JAFWFB010000042.1 GCA_017512625.1 Erysipelotrichaceae bacterium | reverse complement strand
GCAACAGTACTTCTATGCATCATCGAGATCGACAAGCAGCCTTTGATCAAGCTTCCGGAAGCGATGAAAAACGGCGTCTCCTGGCCAAGCATCGTCATGTGTGCAGCAACCTTAGCCCTTGGCAGTGCCCTTAAGGACATTGGTCTGACCACCTATCTGTCCGATAGTCTGGCTCCGCTAATCTCCGGCCTGGCACCAATCGTCATGGTTTTGATCTTTACCCTTTGGGCAGCAGTACAGACCAATCTTTCATCCAATTTGGTCACCGCCAATGTGGTATCGATCGCAGCTTTAGCCATTACTGCATCCTTAAGCAATGTAAGCGTAGCAGGCATCATCATCAATATCGGCATGATGGCCTCCTATTCCTTTGCTACCCCTCCGGCAATGCCTTGTGTTGCGGTAGCATCGAGCAGCGGCTGGACCAGCGCCAAGGCGATGATGACCTATGGTTTCCTGGCCATGTTTATCGGTGTTGTAGTTGCGACCTTTATCGGCTATCCTTTGGCTTTGCTGTTTGCATAAAAACAGAAAAAAAATAAGCCAGCCTAATCAGGTTGAGATATAATTTTATTGTTTTGAAAAGAGGCACATTATGGAAAGAAAAGTTGGAACCATCTCGATGGGCATCAGATGTCCGATCATCAAGGAAGGCGATGACCTCAAAACCATCGTCGTTGACAGCGTAATCGAAGCGCTGGATTCGCTGGGCATGCAGATGGCAGACCGTGATGTTGTTGCGGTCACCGAGTCAGTTGTTGCCAGAAGCCAGGGCAATTATGCCAGTGTCGATGATATCGCTGCTGATATCAGGGAAAAATTCCCGAGCGGCGAATTCGGTGTCATCTTCCCGATCCTTTCCCGTAACCGTTTTGCGATCTGTCTTAAAGGCATCGCAAGAGGCGCCAAGAAGCTGACGATCATGCTTTCTTACCCAAGTGATGAGGTAGGAAACGAGATCGCCCCGATCGATATCCTGGATAAGGAAGGAATCGATCCATACAATACCATCCTTACTACTGAGGACTACTACCGGTTATTTAAGGGTTACAAACATCCGTTTACCGGTGTTGACTATATTGAATACTACAAACAGCTGGTTGAAGGCGAAGGAGCCGAATGCGAGATCATCCTGGCTAACCAGCCAACTGCCATCCTCAAATATACGGAAAACGTCTTAAGCTGTGACATCCATACCCGCAAAAGGACCCAACAGATCTTAAGGGATGCGGGAGCAAAGATCGTCTACAATCTGGAAGATATCCTGAACAGACCGGTCAATGGCTCCGGCTTCAATGAAAACTATGGACTTTTAGGATCCAACAAGGCTACTGAGGACAAGGTCAAACTGTTCCCGAATATCGGCAGTGACTTCGTTGACGAGATCCAGAAGATGTTCAAGGAAAGAACCGGCAAGACACCGGAAGTCATGGTCTATGGTGACGGTGCCTTCTAGGATCCGGTTGGCAAGATCTGGGAACTGGCTGATCCGGTCGTAGGTGTCGCTTATACCAGCGGACTGATCGGTACACCAAACGAGCTAAAGCTGAAATATCTGGCTGATGGTGAGTTTGGCGATCTTAAGGGTGAAGAATTAAAAGAAGCCATCACTAAGAGGATCCAGAAAAAGGATGCTGACCTTAAGGGACGCATGGAGACTGAAGGTACCACCCCAAGAAGACTTACCGATCTGATCGGTTCGTTAGCTGATCTTACCAGCGGTTCCGGAGACAAGGGTACCCCGATCATCCTGGTCAAGGGATATTTCGATAACTATACCAATTAAAAGAAGAGCGTTAACTCTTCTTTTTTTAGGTGTTGACGCCAATTTTTAAATTGGTAGACTATTGGTTGTGTCCATTAAATCTCATCCCTTAAAAAACTGGAATGTTATCGAAATCATCTTTCTCATAATCGGCCTGCTTACCAATACGGTACTGGCCCTGATCTATAGATATTCCACCATTTCCATTATTTATGCTTATACCTCGGTTGTAAGCGCCATGCTTTTGATCAAGAGGAATGTTTTTGGCTACGCCATCGCGATCGTTTCATCGATACTTTGCATCTGCCTTTCCGCCCAGGAACATTTTTTCAGTGAAGTCATTACCAATTCGCTGGCCTTGCTGGTGGACTCGGCCGGTCTTTTGATCTGGCATCGCAAGGATAAAAATGAAAAGGGAGAAGTAAATATCTCCCTAGTGCATAGAGATGAAGTCGCAATGGTCTTCATATCCCAGCTGTTTTTACTGTATCCTTATTATCTTTTGCTTAAAGCCTTTGATAAGGAACTGATATACATCTCGGTCTTCTGTCTTAGCCTGGGACTGGTTTCCCACTATTTCCTGGCCAGATCATCAGCATTATCCTATTCGCTTTTCATTTGCAAGGATCTGCTGGTAATGATCCTTTGGTTCTATGCCCTGATAGTAAAAGGCTCACCGAATTTCGGTGGCCTTCTGGTAACCATTTTCTATTTCTTTTCCGATATCTACGGTGCCATCAAGTGGAAGCGGGATAAGGAAGCCCTGCTCAGGGAACTTAACGGTTAATTCTTCTTCTCGAACTCGTGTGCGCAATGCACGCAGGTGATCGTGACAGCGCCCTGCTGTTGATCTTATGGCACCTTGGACAAAGATAGTAGCTGTGCTCCCTGTCCTTTAACTGCAGTGCCAGTTTCCTAAAATAGTTTTGTAATGGTGATGCGAGATTTATGAAGATCTTGTTTTCTTTTTGTCTTAAAGCATAATTCTTCGAAAAGATGCGGTAGAGGTTATAGATCAGAAGCAGCATGATCAGCCAGCTTAGTGCCCTGCTTCTAAGGAAATTGTTTAGGATAAGCAGCACCAAACAAAGCGTCGTGATCGCAACATAGAGATCATCACCTCCATATCGTCCCTGCATGAATCTTTGAAAGGATCTTTTTATTTTTTCCAACATAAAACTATTATACTATCCCAGGGTTTAACTTATAATGATGTTATGACTAATATTCTTGATTATGTTGACTGGCGCGGAGACCTTTCTTTCCGTGCATCACCTTTTAATGATGTAGACGCCCTGATCTTTTCCAAGCTGGCTTATTTCGAGTTTGACGGTATTTTACCGATCCAAGGCAATAAGGGCTTTACCCTTAAGGAAGTCGTCGATATCTTCGAAAAGAAGAATGTTGACGTGGAAAAGGTCGAATTCTTCGCCCTTAAAAATGCGATCATTTTGGCCCGCAAGATGGCCAAGACCGAAAGGTACGCCAATATCAGACTAACCAATTATGTCAACGTGATCGATCCGGAAAAGGACCTGCAGTTTTCCGCTGTCAAGATCTATCTGCCTGTAGGAATCGAATATATCGCTTTTAGAGGTACCGATGATACCATGGTCGGTTGGAAGGAAGATTTCAATCTGAGTTATGCGGAAAAGACGATCGGTCAGCAGATGGCGGTGGATTACCTCAGCCATAACCTGCCGTTTTTCTTAAACCGTCTGGTCGTCGGCGGTCACTCCAAGGGAGGCAATCTGGCAGTATATGCCGCAAGCAACGTCTCCAAGACCGCTCAGGAATATATCGATAGGGTATATAACTTCGATGGTCCGGGCTTTAACTCCCATCAGATCAACGAAGAGGGATACAGACGGATCAAGGATAAGATAGTCAAGATCATTCCGGAGTCATCCGTCATAGGCATGCTTCTGGATACTGAAGAAAATGCGAAGGTCGTAAAGAGCTCCAATAAGAGCTTCATGCAACACGACGCCTCCTCCTGGGAGGTCAGGGGAACATCGCTGGTCTATGTCGAAGATGTTACCGATGGCAGCGTCATGATCGATGAGACCCTTAAGACCTGGCTTAAAGATCTGGATGATGATGAACGCAAGGAATTTGTCCGGATCCTGTTTAGTGTTTTTGAAAAGGCCGGAATCGAAAAGGCGACTACCATCATGGGCATGAATGTCGCTACCCTGGCTAGGATCCACAGCGTCGTTACTTCTTTGGACAAGCAGGACAGGGAGATCCTGGAAAAGCATATTGGTTCATTGCTTCAGACCGGTACCAGCGTCATTTCCGATACCTACAAGCGCAGGATCGAGAAGTTCCTGAACATCGTCGGTGAAAAACGGAAAGAAAAAGCAAAAGATAAAGATAAAGAGCAAGAATGAGTTTAACTGTAACGATAAAACAAAAAGCCATCATCAAAAGACAGCTTCCTGTCGTTGACATCCTTACTTCTGATGGTTTTGGCTATGGTAGCTATGAAGATGATTCATGGCGTCTGGAAAAGGGCAAGGTCAAAAATCATAGCCTGATCCTTTTCGATACCCGTAATCTGGCCAGGGGCATTAAAGCCAGTTGGGATGAAGAAGGTCTTATAAAGATCGATCTTAAACTGATGATGCCTACAGGTGAGCAGGAGATCCACTCCTTCTACAGCCTGGTGCAGATGATCTCCGAATTCTGGAAGGCTGAGATCGAAGTGGATGGACGTTCCCAAAGCCTGGATGATTTTGTTTTCGGAATGCGGTCTACCATCGTGGAAAACGAAAGAATATTCTACCAGATGCGAGATGACATCCTTCGAAAGGGTGGAGTTTATTTTTTAACTTGCGCTCTCTGGCCGCTTAATTTTGGACCTCACGAGGCGTCACAATTTGATGATCCGCAACTGTTTGAGGAATGGATGCACGAAAAACAAAGGATCGATGCTTACTATGCTATCCCGCATTTTTACAGGGAATCCAGTGGCGATGTCCATGGTTCGCTGATCTTAAGCAGCGATACCAGGACCATCCTTCCGGCAATACCGGAGATCCCTCAGGGAAAGGGCATGAATTTCACCTGTTCAGAGTTTCTGATGAATATCTTCTCGACCCCGAAAAGACAGATCCTTTACAGGATGGACTACCAGCGTTTTATCAAGCTTTTGCCTGAAAATCTGATCAAATACTATGATGCTACGAATTTCCTGCTTGAAGGGATCAGCGAACAGGATCTGATCGAATATTTTGGTCAGGAGCAAAACTGATATAAAAGAATTCAAATACAAGGAGAAGGATATGTTAGAGATCGGAACTAAGGCACCGGAGTTTACCCTGCCTGATCAAAACGGAAAGATGCATTACCTAAAGGATTATTTAGGAAGCAAGGTCATCCTCTATTTTTACCCGAAAGACAACACTTCCGGTTGTACTTCCCAGGCCTGCGGCTTTGCTGAAAGATATCCGCAGATCAGGGAAAAGGGTGCCGTCGTATTAGGAGTGAGCAAGGATTCGGTAGCTTCCCATAAGAAATTTGAGACCAATTACGGTCTTCCTTTCATCCTGCTGTCCGATCCTG
>JAFWFB010000041.1 GCA_017512625.1 Erysipelotrichaceae bacterium | reverse complement strand
TGTCCGGAATGCGGAACACCTTGCTGATAAGTTATCTGTTTAAGTCTTTATAAAACAAAACCGATGATAGTATCATCGGTTTTTTTATACCCATATTTGTTTTATCGTTTAGAAACCGTTTATCTTATTGCGCAATACTTCCAGTTCTGTTCGCGCATCAAGTTCAGCCTGGACTTTTTCAGCCAGTATGACCTCATCGGTGATTATGCCATCGATCTCGCTGTCTAGGAAATTATACAGGGATTCTTCGGTATTGACGGTCCAGACGACGGCCTGCTTTCCGGCTTCATGGATCTGATCGACGCGCCTGCTGCTGGCGGACTCTTCTTCCATGATCAGCAGGTCACAGTTAAGCTTTGATACATCTCCGATCCCCGCAAAAAACAGCGTACCGGTCACAAATTCCGGATAGTTGGTCTCGGCGTAGTTGATGACATCATAGCTAAGGGAGATCAGGGCTACATCCTTTACGCAATCATACTCACGGACGATCTTCACCACATCATCCACCATCTGCCTGTCTGCCGTCGGTCCCTTAAGCTCGATAAACAGTATCTCCTTATCCTTGATGATCTCCAGCATCTCCTGCAGGGTAGGTACCGCAAGCAGCTCACCACTACCGGTCGTATCCTTGATCCTTAACTGTCTTATCTCTTCCAAGGTCATGTCCTTTGGTGCCCTTGGATCGCCGGTAAGACGTTTGAAGTCGTTGTCGTGATTGATGATATAGTAGCCATCAGCCGTCCTTTGGACATCGATCTCACTTGCATAGCAGTTATGTTCAATGGCTAACTCCAGTCCTTCAAGGGAATTCTCGGAAGCCATGGTTCCGCCTGCCCGATGGGCAATGATCTTGACCGGTACTTGCCTATCATATAACTGGTTGTAGAAAAGACCGATGACAAAAGCCACTATGACGGCTACGATCAGCATGGAAAAATTCGCAATGATCTTACCGAAATAGCGGACTTTCTTTTTCCGGCTTGGCCAGCTTTCCTGATCGCGGCCGGTAAACTCAAAATACCATTTGGTAAAGCTGAGCATGAAATAGGATCCACAAAGAAGCAGGACCACAGAGGAAAGATAGGCGCCAACCGTCAAGGACATGGCAGCCTGAATGCGGTAGCTTAAAACCTGCAGATCCATCTGGCTTAAAGAAGACATGTTGGCCAGATCGATGTAATAGGATGTAGGCAGATTCTTACCTAAAGCCTCCAGTCTGCTGATCGGAACAGCGACCAGCAGGATATGGGCAACGATGCTGATCACAAAGGTGATAAATGCTCTCTTTAATACTTTTAGAAGGAGTTTCTTGCCATTGGCCTTGATGATCGAGATCGATTTCTTTCTTCCTTCCGATGGACTCAGATCATCGATCATTACCGCATGAAGGGTGAAGACGGAACGGTAACCGACCCAGATCAGGAAGATGATCACGGCCAGATAGGCAATGGCAAAAAGCGGTGTCTTCCAGACGACCTCCATGATGAAATTGGGGATATAGAAGGATTCGCTGAGACTGATGGAAAAGCCGATACCGCCGATCGGTACGGCGATAAAGATATAAAGCAGTATCAGGATGCCCACAGGGGTCAAAAGACGCCTTAATGACTTAAAGGCTTCCTTGATCTCTCTGAAGATCCCGACCTTTTCGCCGTTAAGGATGTCCTTGGTAAGATGGATCTGAGCCAGAAGTTCGATCATCACATACAGTGAAACCAGTAAAAGGCCCAGAAGCAAAACGACCGGGAAACGCCAGCTTAAAAGCAGGTCCTTGATATTGGCGGTAGTGATGGCACCGGATGAAGCAGCGGTCTTATTTATCAGACCGGTGATCAGACTGGAAGGGATCGCCAGTATGATTCCCGCCAGAAACTGGAAGTTCCACATCTCCGGCAACGCTTCAAAAGCCAGTCTTCTGAAGCCGACTCTTTTTGGTTCCTGATTGTTGAGTGATCTATTTTTCATTTGGTTACCTGTTAATAAAGAAACAGAATCCATTTCGTGAAACAGATTCTGTATTTTACTATGGTGCTGACGAGAAGACTCGAACTTCCAACCTATTCATTACGAATGAATTGCACTACCCTTGTGCTACGTCAGCGTAAGCATCATTTACGATGCTCGTTACGGTACTTGCGGAAAATGATGATGATATGCAGGATGCTTACTACCACTCCGACAACGATCAGGGCTACCATGGCCGAGGTATTAAGCATGTCCCTTGGCTTGCCACTGAGGATATCGGAGGCGATAAGGCCGGCTAACAGCAGTCCCGCAACAATGATCGCTACCGCAAACACATAAGATACTTCACCTGCCCGGGTATCGATATAGCTGGCATCCTTTGGCTTGACCCAGTTTTGAACC
>JAFWFB010000040.1 GCA_017512625.1 Erysipelotrichaceae bacterium | reverse complement strand
TGCGAGCAATTCCTTTACCGTTTCGATTATTACCTTCTCCTTTAAAATTTCAGCTTTAATCTTTTCAAGATTCATGATGATCTTTGAATGGCTGATGTCCTTATCAAGGATAATCAGTCCAAAGGAGCAAATATGCATCAGGATGATCAGAAAGATGAGCAATGCAAATCCCTTTCTATATGATCTTATATTCAGTGATCTCATCATCCCTTTCAATTATTGCGTAGATACTATCTCCCTCTTGTCTGAAATACAGATCGTCGAAATCTTGAAAGAAGATCTGGACCCCCGGAGTCAGTATCAGATGGCCATTGATGGGATACAGTTTACAGTCATCGCCATTATAGCGAAAGGTTAAACAATGTCCTTCGCATTCAAGATCGTAGGTGAGAAACATGATCCTTTGAAGCTGGACTAAGGCGATCTGATCCTGGATCCGCTCATCGGTCTTATCTATCGCTACAAGTCTTTCGCTGATCTGAACTACCGGGAAAAGAAACATCAATAGTATAAACAGCGACAATAACGTTTCCTTAACCATCGATCAGCTATGAATAACCTTCAACTCGTACATACATAATTCCAGAGTTTGCTTTATCAGCTGATAAATATTCCTTAAGTCGCACTTCAAAATTATGGTCACTGATGATCACACTACAAGCGATCAGGATGATCAGCATGGCCACAAACAGTCCGATAAGGGCATCAAGCAACACAAATCCCTTATTTCTCATAGATCCTTCCTGTTCCAAGTGATATGACGATCTGATGACCATCGATATCGATCGATTTAGCCAGATTGACATTGCCGAAAGGGGTGAAACGGATATCGTTTTCGATACTGATCTTTTCTTTTAAGGCCATCGCTTCACTCTGCTTTAAAAGATAACGGTTAATGAAATAGATCTCTTTATGTTCGTTGATCGTCGCCAGCTTCAGGGAAAAGGAATTGAGGATAACGATGATCAAAAGAGATAATACCAATTCCAGACTAGTCAACTGTAGCTGCCCCATTGCTGATGTAGATACTGCTTCCATTTGAACAGGTCGTCTGTTCAATGCTTAGATATCCGCCACTAACCAGGTCCCTGACCGATCCGGGATATTCATCGTAATCCAGACGGTATTGGATGATCGCGGAATCGACTACCTTAAGCATGGTCTTACAGGCCTTTTGATCGACGCTGTCCAGTACTTTGACTACACTGGGAACACTTAAGAGAAAAAGGATCATGATGATCGCTACAACGACGATCATCTCCAAAAGAGTAAATGCCTTGCGCATGTTTTACCTCCTATAGATTGGCTATTGCACTTAAAGGTGAAAGGATTATCCGGTAAATAAAGAAAACCGTCATGATCACAAACAGATAGACCATGCTTTGGATAGTTAAAGTCGAGATCCTGATGATCTTATCGATATCTAAGGCATTGATAGCCAGATAATTATCATAGAGTTGCTGGCCGGAAAGGGAATGATAGGCGATATTGAGATAGTGATTGAGCCGGCTATCAAGATATGGGGTATCAAAGGCCGAAAGAAAGTCCTCTCCCCTATCAAGACTCTGATCAAGCTGGTAGGCGATAAAGGAAAGAAGCGGGTCGCTTTTTAGCTTACGCAAGGAAGATATCGTATCCATAGTACTTAAGCCATTTGCCTGGGACAGGGAAAAGAAGGTCATGAAGCGACCACTTATGTATTTGGTATACAGATTATCTTTGAAGTGGTGACAAAGGTAATGATAGGAAATGATCCGGTACTTATCGTTTAGCAGAAGTAAAAAGGCGATCAAAACAAAAAGACTGGTCAATAAAAGGACATTTAAAACGATGTCAGTCAGGATCTTGAAGATATCAAGAGAAACTGAAACTACGCCAAGTTCTTTGATCATCAGCATCAATGAACCATAAAAATAGTTATTGAATACATACAGACCGATCACGCATACCGATAGCAATAGCAAGGGATAAGACAGCTTCTTTATAAAGGCGTCCCTGATCCTTTGATCATTGTCTTGCAGCTTTAAAGAAAGACTTAGAGCCCTGGCAAAGGTAAGATGAGGTATCAAGGCTTCATAATAATTCAATACGGAAGAAGGAAGATGCTTTTTAAGTACCTCAGCAATGCTTTCTCCCTTATCGAGACCTTCCAGTATCGACGCATAGGCCTTTCTATTCTTTGAATCAGCCGTTATCTTAAGACAATCCCTGATCCCGATATCCAGCAAAGCGACAGTAGCCAGACCGTTTAGATCACTGATCGATAATATATCCTTTCTTTTTAGCAAGATCGGCCTTTTCAGCCAGACTTTGATGCTGCTTGGTGAAAGTTCCGCTTCTATACCAGCATTCGAGTTCTTTTTCTTTAACAATTTCATAGACCGCACACCTCATTTCCTCCTTTCCTTTACGCCTATACAGCCTTTGAGTGATCACCGCCAGCAGTATGTCTTTTAGATTGTTCATGTCGATACCTAACTCAAGCAAGCGGTTGATGGTAAGCGATGGGGATGAGCTATGGATGCTTGCTACTACCAGATGTCCGGTATTGGCCGCCCGCAAAGCCGCCTTGGCGGCACTCTCATCCCTGATCTCTCCGATCATGATGATGTCCGGGTCATGTCTTAAGATCTGCTTGATCCCTTCACTGTAATCAAAGCCAATAGCTTCATTTACCTGCAGCTGGACATAATTATCCTTAAAGACCTCGATCGGGTCCTCGATCGTCATGATCTTTTTATCGTCGATGTTATCCAAAACTGTATACAGAGTTGTTGTCTTGCCACTGCCGGTAAGACCGGCAATGACGATCAGTCCGCTTCGTCTTTTAAAAAGTGCCAGTATTTCCTCAATATCGGAATTAAAGCAGCTAAGTTGTCTTAGTGATTGCAGGGTATTGCTGTTAAGGATCCTTAAAACGGCGCTTTCTTTTTGATTGTTGTTGATATAGGCAAAGCGAAGCGATAGCCTGGCTCCCTCGATCATTCTTTCAAACTGCCCGGTCTGAGGTCT
>JAFWFB010000039.1 GCA_017512625.1 Erysipelotrichaceae bacterium | reverse complement strand
CGATCAAGATCGGCGGTTCAGGTCCTTTGACCGGTGCTGCTGCCGTCTATGGAAATGATGTCTACCATTCCGCTTTGCTGGCTGTAAACGAGATCAATGAAGCAGAAGGATACAAATTCTTCGATTTCCGATTTGAAGATGACGAAGCTGATCCTGAAAAGTCTCCAAACGCCTACGGTGTTCTGAAAGACTGGGGAATGCAGGTATCGATCTATACCACTACTTCCGGTGCCGGACTGGCAGTAGCTGAAGATTACTTCAATGACCGTATCTTCGCTCTTACTCCGTCAGGTTCCAATCCGGGACTCGTCTACAGCAACAGCAAGAACTATGACAACTGTTTCCAGGTATGCTTTACAGATCCTAACCAGGGTGTTGCTTCTGCCGACTATATCAAGACCAATAACGTCGGCGAAAAAGTCGCAGTTATCTACAGATCCGATGATGATTATTCAACTGCCATCTATCAGACATTTACAGCTGAAGCTGCTGAGATCGGTCTTGAAGTCGTCTATGAAGGTTCTTTCATCAATACGGATTCCGATTATTCGACCCAGCTCACTGCTGCACAGAATGCCGGTGCCGATGTCGTGTTCCTGCCTATCTACTATACTCCGGCAGGAGGCATCCTTACACAGGCCGACAAGAGCGGTTACAAGCCAGTCTTCTTCGGTGTTGACGGTATGGACGGTATCCTGACTCTTGAAGGTTTTGATACAGCACTGGCTGAAGGTGTCTATCTGCTTACACCGTTTGCGGCTGACGCAACTGATGATAAGACTGTTCATTATGTCACTGCTTTCAAGGAAGCATATGGAGAAACTCCGACACAGTTCGGTGCTGATGCCTATGATGCGGTATATGCGATCTATGATGCCTGCAAGGCTGCCGGTATTGACGGTACTATGAGTGCTGAAGATATCTGTACTGCTCTTATCGGTCAGTTTACTTCCATGACATTTGACGGTCTTACGGGAACTGCCACCTGGGCAGCCAATGGTGAAGTATCCAAGTCTCCTAAGGCTGTTATAATCGAAAACGGCGCTTACGCTGCTGCCGAGTAATTGTATTGAATCGTAGAGGCCATCTCTGATGGCCTCTTCCTTATTGAACTGAGGTGTATCTATGGTTTTTCTTTCTTATCTGATATCCGGGATCGGTCTTGGTTCCGTTTATGCGATCATTGCGTTGGGCTATTCAATGGTCTATGGAATTGCCAAGATGTTGAATTTCGCACATGGCGATATCATCATGGTGGGTGCCTATGTAGCTTTTTTTGCGCTCTTCCGTAATCAGCTTGGCGTATTACCATCGATTCTTCTGGCTATGCTGATCTGTACAGTTCTGGGTGTTCTGGTTGAAAGACTTGCCTATAAACCGCTTAGACAGGCTTCTTCCTTATCTGTACTGATCACCGCGATCGGTGTATCCTATTTTCTGCAGAATATGGCGCAGCTGCTTTGGACTTCTTCACCAAAGATGTTCAGTTCGGTTGTGGGCAACGGATCTTTATCATTATTTGACGGAAAGCTGAATATCGCATACATCAATATCGTAACGATAATCACCTGTATCATCATCATGATCGCACTCACTCTTTTTATCGACCATACGAATATCGGCAGAGCCATGCGGGCCTGTTCCGAAGACAAGGATGCGGCCAGACTGATGGGCATCAATGTGGATAAGACTATCTCGGTGACTTTTGCGATCGGCTCAGCCCTGGCTGCCATAGCTTCTGTTCTGCTTTGTTCGACATATCCTTCGGTATATCCTACTCTTGGATCAATGCCGGGAATCAAAGCATTTACGGCAGCTGTATTCGGCGGTATCGGATCAATACCCGGTGCCTTTGTCGGCGGACTTCTGCTGGGAATAATCGAGAACCTGTCAAAGGCATATATCTCCACCCAGTTATCTGATGCGATCGTCTTTGCGGTCCTGATCATTGTTTTACTTATTAAACCTACAGGTATTTTAGGTAAAAAGG
>JAFWFB010000038.1 GCA_017512625.1 Erysipelotrichaceae bacterium | reverse complement strand
TAGTGATAAGCTACCTGAATGCCGGAAGACTCCAGTTTTCTTTTAAGCTTTCTGGCTTCTTCCTGCTTGTTGTAATGAGTTATGACGACGCCGCCGATGTCAAGTCCGGCCAATATGAAAGCGTCGATAAGACGGAAAAGATCCTGGGAATAGGTTATACCCAAATCGGATCTGGTCTTGTTCCTTTCGATATCATCGGCATTTATTACCAGCATCATCTCGACCTTATCCTTAAGGTTGATGAGCATTTTTATCTTGGAATCGGGTTCAAATCCCGGAAGTACGCGGGCTGCATGATTATCATCGAAGAGCTTGCCGCCGAATTCGATATAGAGTTTTGAAAACTTGGCGACTCTTTTGGAGATGTTCTGAGACTGCAACCTGATATACTTTTTGAGATCAAAACCTGCCTTATTCATACTAACATTCAGTATTATACCAAAAGATTTATTTCTTTAATATATATTTTCGTTCGTAGGCTGAAGGTGCGGATAAGCCTCTTGACAGGTAAATAAAAAGCCGATATGTATCGGCTTTTGTTCTTTATGCGTATTTGTCTATTTGATCGGTTCGAAGTCGGCTGCTCCGTGCTTGCATAACGGACAGACGATATCGTCAGGCAGTTCATCTCCTTCATAGATGTATCCGCAGACTTTACAGACGAAGCCTTTCTTGCCCTCGGTCTGAGGTTTTGACTTGACGTTGCTCTGATAGTAATTGTAGGTCATCGTTTCGACATTATTGATGGTCCTGGCGTCTTCTACCGAACAGATGAACATGCCGTGTGTTCCCAGATCGACATAATCTTCGACTTTTAAGGACATATAGGCATTGATGTAGTGCGGCAGATAGATGAGACCATTGGCTGATCTGAGAATCTGGTCAAAATCCTTGAACTTATCGACGGTCCTTCCCGACTGGAATCCGAAAGTCTCGAAGATCTTGAACGGAGCGTCCGTATTCAGGCAGTTCACGTTCATTCTGCCGGTCTGTTTGATGACATGATGGGAATAATTGGCTTTATTGATGGAAACCATTACCCGGTATGGATTATCGGTAAGCTGAGCTACGGTATTGACGATGAGGCCGTTGTCCTTATTGCCATCGTTGCTGGTGACGACATAAAGGCCATAACCGATCTTGAAGAGGGCTTTCATGTCTTTCTTGTTGGCGTCGTCGTTGTCTCTGGCAGCATAATCGATGCACATGCTTTGAGCCAGCTGATCGAGTTTGGCATTCGATTCTTCATTGAGAGCTGATTTGATGGTTACGACCGGTTCTTCGAAAGTCACATTCTTTGACTTTTCCAGCATTGTCTTTATGGTCTTGGCTGCCAATGGCGCCCAGGAACCGTTTTCGATGATACCGACACGCTTATTCTGGAAGTTCCTTTCCGTCAGATGATCGATGAATTCTTTCATGAACGGATAGATGTCGGCATTGTAGGTGGTCGTAGCCAGAATGATCTTGGAATAAGCGAAAGCATCAGCGACTGCTTTGGACATGTCGGTCCTGGCCAGGTCATAGACTTTTACTTC
>JAFWFB010000037.1 GCA_017512625.1 Erysipelotrichaceae bacterium | reverse complement strand
GCCTCTGCCGCTTTGACCAGGATGCCGAATTCCACGCCTACCGGCACCTGTTCCCTCCATCTTCAGCGATGAGGATGATGGGATCCTTTACTACCGGAGGCATCTTCTATGAGATGCTCGATAATCAGGAATTACTTCAGAAACAATATGATGTTTTAGCCGGAAGATGGCCAAAACACTACGATGAAGTGCTGCTAGTATTAAACAATCCGAATACCATCACCGATTACATGCTTTATTCCCTTGGTCTAAGGGATCCTAAGGAATTCAGGGAGATCATGGAAAAGGTAAGCAACGGCGAAAGCGTAGAAAATAAGAACAAGGCGATGGAATTTGAATACGAAGACTTCATCGGGATGCAGTTTGCCTTGGTCAATCCGGCCGGTCTTTACCGCTATAACGAAGAATACAATATCTATGAGGATATGAGTTCGGATCAGGAATACGTCAAGCAATATATCAATGATTCGGAAAAGCTTCAGATCGTAGGTATCGTCGTTCCTAAGGAAGGATCCAATTCCCGGACCCTTACCCCGGGCATCGCCTATACAAATGATCTGACCGAACACGTCTTTAGACAGGCTCTGACTTTCGAGATCATCCAGAAACAGCTCAATGATCCGGATACCGATGTCTTTTCAGGAAAGACCTTCAAGGAACTGGAAGATGATTCTTCCAAGCAGACCCTTAAATTCGAAGACATGATCAGTGTTGATACCAACATGCTTGCTCAATCCTTCAAGATCCAGACCCCGCAGAATCCCGATCTCAATATCGATCAGCAGCAGCTTTTAAGCATCGTACGGGCTACGGCCGGAGATACCGGTACTCTGATCAAAGAAAAAGCCGAAAAGCTAACTCCGAAGGTCGAAAACAGCTCTAAAGCGATCACCAATGCTTACTTTGCGATGCTTAAAGGCATTTATATCGAAGAAGAGCAGAGCGTTGGCTACATATCCCTTGAAGATTATGAAGCCAGCGTCGGACAATTCGAGAGTTCGAATGTCTATGATGGCCTGCTTGAAGAATTCAGACAGACTTCAACGATAGCCAAGGATAAAGCCAAACCAGTCTTTGATAATCTGATCGCAACGATGTCTTCGTCCTACCGCGACTATTACGAGGCCATCATGAGGCAGCAGGATTCGGAATTTGAGCTTACCAGTGTAATGATCAGCGATGAACTGATCGATGCTTTCCTGAGCGAAGTCTATAATAGGGAAGAGACGAAGCAGTCTTATCAGCTGATCGCCTTCAATCTGCTTCAATCCGATATCGAAAGGATCATCACCGATGAGATGGCTTCGGTCTTTACCAAGGTCATAACCTCAACAGTCTCTTCAATGATGAGTCCGAATAATTTCAAGATGGAATTCGATCAGAGCAAGTTCGCCAAGGCCTTCAGTTTCAATCTGGACCAGAACGAATTAAGCCGCATCATGTCAGCGTACATGAACAGCGACAATACCAACGGTTATCGAAGCAACCTGATCAGGCTTGGCTACGCAGACATCGATGATCCGACAAGCATGTCGATCTATGTCGATGAGTTTGAAGGCAAGGAGAATTTCATCAACTTCCTCGATAACTACAATGACAAGCTGGAAGCCAAGGGCAAAAAAGCTGATGTCATCAGCTATACGGATATTACCGGAGTTCTGATCTCCGGCGTCAAGACTATCGTTGATGCGGTAAGCTATGTATTGATCGCCTTTGTATCCATCTCTTTAGTGGTATCATCGATCATGATCGGTGTCATTACCATGATCTCGGTCATGGAAAGGACCAAGGAGATCGGCGTCTTAAGATCGATCGGTGCCTCGAAAAAGGATATTGCCCGGATCTTCAATGTCGAGACCTTCATCATCGGTCTGCTTTCCGGACTGATCGGCGTTACCGTTTCCGGCTTGCTGCTGATACCGATCAACAATCTGTTGCATAAACTTACAGGAGTCATGTCCCTTAATGCGGTACTGGATCCGCGGGCAGCCTTTATCCTGGTGATCATCAGCATCATGCTGACACTGATCGCCGGAATCGCACCATCAAGATCGGCTGCCAACAAGAATCCGGTCGAAGCCTTAAGGACGGAATAGGAGAAAACATGGAATACAGAAAATTCAATGATACGATCATCGCCAGGATCGACCGGGGCGAAGATATCGTCGAAAAAGTCAAAGAGATCGCTCTGAAGGAGAATATCAAACTGGCTAATGTCAATGCCCTTGGAGCAGTTGATCATATTACGGTCGGACTATATAAGGTAGCGGAAATGCGCTATTACGCCAATGAGTTTGATGGGGAGATGGAGATCGTTTCCCTGACCGGATCGATCAATACGATGGATGGCGAATTCTATTCCCATTTGCACATCGCCTGTGCCGATCAAAGCGGCAGTGTCGTCGGCGGTCACTTAAACAAAGCGATAGTAAGCGCCACCTGCGAGATGTTCATCAAGGTTATCGACGGAACGGTCGACCGCTATAAAGATGAAGTCACCGGCCTTAACCTGTTTAAGTTTTAAGAAAAAGCAGTGATCATTCACTGCTTTTGTCTACTGCCCATTTAAGACCTTTGGCCAGCCTAAGATCACTGTCCTTGAAATGGTTTCCTTCATTCAGCTCGAAGATGGTCTTTAGACCTTTGCTTTTAAGGTGGTCATGATATTTGTTAGTGATATCTTCAACTTTGGACATAAGGGGATTGCGGGTGTTTTTCTCCTTATCGCCTAAGGAAAGGTAGACTTTCTTAACGATGGGATCAAGATCGTTGTTTTCAAAGTATGCTTCAAATTCCGGATACCACAGGGAACCGGAACAGGATACCAGGGTATCGAAGCAAGACGATCTATATCCCGTGTAGATAGCAAATAAGCCACCCAGGGAATAGCCGGCCATGATAAACCGGTTTACACCCGGATAGTTTTCTTTGACCGCAAAAAGCACCTTATCTTCGATAAAACGCAGATAATTATCAGCCAGACCCTTATAGGGAGCTGCTCCCTTAAAGACAGCCGGTGCCGGCCAGGGGGTCAGATCATCATCCCAGCTGATGCCTGTGATCTCTACGATCAGGGCATTGCCGATATTGTAGTTGAGGATGGTCTTGATCCTTTCTTCATTTTCCTTTTCCGAACTGATGATGATCGCGGAAAGATCATCGGGATCACTGATCAGATCGTCAATGAAGATCATTTCCTTATCGTCGATATTTATCTTTTTCATACTT
>JAFWFB010000036.1 GCA_017512625.1 Erysipelotrichaceae bacterium | reverse complement strand
TAGCATAGTATGCGTATTATCACCGGTCTTAGGTGTTGGTATATGGGTGTTGGTGATCACAAAACCGGTTTCCATGTCACCGCTGATCACCTTCTTATATCCGGAAGGGACCTCGACTTCATCAATGGTATATTCGATGGTCTTGCCATTTCTGATGGAGATGAGGTTTTCGTAGGTATAGGTCCAGTTGTTATCCTTGCCCAGAACTACCGTTCTTCCCATCGGTTCGCCATCAGCATACAGCTGGATCTCGATCTCCTTTGGACGGATACGATCGGCGTCATTGGAATCCTTCCAGACTTTGGTGACTTTTAAAGATATCAGATCCGGTTCATAGGTATTGGTGACGGTAAAGCCTTCAACCGGGCTTCCTTCGATCTTGACCGTATAACCCTTTGTATAGCCTTCAGGCAGTGTTATCGGCTCTTCCGTTACGGTATAAACGATCGCTATCTTGGTAAATGTTCCATCCTCGTTTTCTTCATACCTGTATTCAGGAAGATCATTGAAGGTATCGGTCCACTCGTTGTCTTCGGATAGGATCACGCTCTTATCCGTTTCAACACCATCTGCTAACAGGTGGATTGTGACTGATGATGGCCTGATGCCATAAAGATCATCCCCATCTTCCCAGACTTTGATTACCGGGATATCGATAAAGGTTGGAGTATGCGTATTGATGATGTCATATCCCTCATAGGAAACTTCATATTGCGATACCGGGTTTTCAGTCACGGTATAGACGATCTCCTTGTTGTTATCATACTTAGGCAGATTGGTAAAGCTGTAGGTCCAGTTTCCTTCATCGTCTGCTTCAATAGTCTTTTCATCGACCTTGGTACCATCAGCCAGAAGGTTGACAGTGATCGAAGAAGGTCTGATGCCATCAAGATCATTTTCATCCGACCAGGTCTTGGTACCGGAGATCTCTGTCACATTATATTTGTTAACGATCGTAAAGTAAGCTTCACTGGAATCCTGTCCATCAATGGTGCTGCTTCCATCGCTGTTTACAACGACCGTCCAGCTATCCTTTTCAGCAACGTAGTTTTCCGGAACCGTCTCAGTCAGCTGATAGCCGTTTGTTCCTGAGAGTTCAACCTCTTCAAATACTGCATAGCCGTCATCATCGCTGGTAGCAGTCATGTTGATCTGATTTCCGAAACGGGAGACTCCCTTAAGATCGAATCTGACGCCGGATAAAGGCTCACCTTCTTCGTCTACCTTCTGGATCTTGACGGTACCGCTTAAGGTATATTTGACGCTGGTCTCATTACCGACGGTAAAGATATCCTTGTCAGTCTCGGTCTTGGTCGTCATCTTGCCACTGATATAGACATTGTTGGTGGCGACAGGTTTGATGGTGTCGGTCTCATTGGCACTCGGTGCACTCATTACCAGCCAGACATTGACTGATGAGTTGGCTTCAAGCACAAAGTTACCCATATCCACAGCGATCCATACCGCATCAGCCAACTGGCTGTCATCGGTAATCAGAGTCCAGTTGCTGTCATTAGCAAGATCCGGAACGCTGTCCTGGCGCACTTCGACTGTCTCAGAAGTGCTGACATAGATATTAGGAGTTACAGTCTTTCCACCACTGGCTTCTACATAAACACTGTTTAAGGTTCCCTGCCACTGTGATCCAGCCCATCTTTCGATCTTGTCATAGATAACGATATTCTTGACTGTGGTCTCAGCCGCCGAGGTATAGCGCAAACGATAGCGGTAGGTGCTTCCCGGTTCGACTTCGGTATTGATCACCGGAACAGTATCATTAGCTCCCTGCACTCGCTTGGAGATGCCTGATGAACTGTTTTTCTCATAGACAGCTGTCGTCTCCGACTTCGCATAGGTAAATAATGGTTCATTGGTATTCGGATCAAGATCCTTCAGACAGTTTTTGATCGCTGTCCGGTCGCTGGAAGACAGCGCATCATTCCAGTTGGTCGGATCATCCCTGTACGCATTGACATTGATAATATCTTCACTGTTGCCTGTCTGATAGGCAATGGCGTTTGCCATCTTACCATCGAAGTCATCCAAAGCATCCCAGGTGGTATAGGTATCAAAGGATACCGAATAGCCGCCGTAGGTCTCGCCAATGCTGTAATTGGCATTGCCACTATGGAAGATAATATTGCTTCCTTCAAGACTTTCCTTATTGATCTTGATAGTAACCAGGGTCAGACCGGAATTCTTATAGTTCTCCTGGACATCGACCGAATATGAGTCCGGACCGATCAGGAAGGCTTGCTCAAAATCGACTCTTCTGTCTGCAGCCGCGATATTTGATCCATAGACTTCATATTGATAACGTTCGATCGCGATATTATAGACCTTAATGGAATCGATATCGATCGACGATCCTCTAGGAAGTACATCATAGAAAATACCTGACTGTTGTGCAGGATAGATGTTCTGTGTATAAGCGGTAAGACCATCCATCTTAGCCTGCTCATATCCTCTGATCAGCCAATTGGTCCTATAGGCTTGCATATCAGCGACCGACTCACCTTCGACTACCCATTTATTGGCATGAAGTTCAGCCTGCGAGCCTTTGGCGTTATCGACCGCGGTCCTGTTTATAGCGTCAGCGCCGGTATCGGAGAAGCGGAAGAATGGCACGGATGTATTGGCTGCCTTGGAGTCATTTCCTTGCTCATCGGTATAATATAATTCCATATCTGTGTAGTTACGCAGATATATGACTGTTCTGTTAGCAACCCAGTTTTTAACTTTTTCGGAAGTCTTAAGTGAGAAATCAGCTCTGGCAGTCACCTGGAAGAAATAAGGCTTATTCTCAGTAACGATCTTGTAACCCGTACAATCGTCTCCCTTGAAACTGAGCTTCATTCCCTTGCGGGAATAGCCGCTTTCATAAATATAGAAGCCATTGCTTGCTTCATCGATATGTTGACCATCGACCCAGTCGATGCTCCATTCTACTCTGCTAAAATACTGATAATAGGTATAAGGATATGCAGAACCTTTAAAGGTTATCTCCGCAACCTTTTCCCAATCTTGACTGCCACCGAATTGTCCATAAACATCGATCTTCATCGGATCTGAAGCGAAAGGATTATATGGATGAGCAGTAGTGGAAGTCGGTTCCCAAAGACCGCTATCCGGGTTATATTTCCGTTCTTCGGCTTCGATCGCAAAATCAAGTTCGTTAAGACAATAATCACCGGCTTCAAGTTTGGTACCGTTCAGATCGCTTTCCTTATTCACCAGGTAAAGCTCGTTATCTGTTAATTCCCAACGGACATCCTTTTTAAAGTACTGATCAGCTCCGGTATATGATTCATCTTTGGTCCATGGTCCCGGATAACCATAATAACGAGGAAAGAAGGTAAAACTATCCAGTTTGGCTTCTTGATTGTTCTCGATCGCTCTTTTAAAGACATCCAGGCTGTAAGTAGCTGTCGGATATTCCGATAAAGGACTGACCTGGTTCTTGTGGGTTTGGGCATTCCAGTTATTATTGCCCCACTTGTAGATCATGAAAGATCCTTCTGGTTCTGTAACTTCGAAATTCCAGATATAAGGGCCCCAATCACTTTGAACAGTTTTAACTTTGTCAGGATGACAGACTTCATAGAATCTCATCCTCATTGAATTATTGACCTTATAGTAGCTGTAATTGCCCTGAGGTGAAGGAACTCTTACCAGGGTATACCATCCCACGTTATGTGACAAAGTATAATGGGTCCACTTGTTATTGCTTAAACTGTAATCTTCAGGATTACGGGATGGATTGGTGATCGGTGAATGGCTGTCATCGAGGATGTGGCCTACCACCTCATATCCTTCAGTTGGTATATTGTCACTGCTTAAGATATCTTCAAATTCAAAATAATAAGCTTCAGTTATCGTTCCGCTGAAAGTAATATCAGTCTTAAACAGCATATAGTTATAGCCATCAGCAGCCCAGGTCGAATGAAGGGTCTTGCGGATCGGATAGGTGTTGACATAACTGCCGTTTTGGGAAAGATCATTGAGCGGATCATTAGGATTAACTATCTTCTGATCGGCCAGCTTGACATCGGTATCGATAAAGACCGGCTTTTCTTCAGATGTCAGATGGAAAGTATCTCCCGCTTTATCGGTAGCAGTCATTTCCACCGAAGGAGTCAGTGAGGCACACTTGTCCAGTGCCGCCGTATCATAATCACGGTAATAATATGTTGTATAGGTCGTGAAATAAGTGATCGTGAAATAATAGTCCTGCTTATCGATCTCCCTGCCATTGGTAATGAACAGATAATCGCCTTCTTCTCTGTAATACAAGGCCTGATCTTCGCTTGGCGCTGTTCCAAGACCGATCCTGTAGGTTACTTTTCCGGCATGATTTTGATCAAGTACCAGATCATCGATATCGAATAATCCTTCCGCGTTTTCGTGCATGTGTCTTAGGATACTTTTTGGCATCTTTAAGACGATGCTTTCAGCTTCAAATTCATTAGCAACTTCTGAGTCGACCGATAACTTTACCTGGAACTGGAAAGGGTGATTGTCCTGGTGAGTATCAGCCGTCCAGATATAACCGTGCTCAGTAGTGCGATCATAGCCGCTTAAAATATTGATCGATACCTTAACGTCTTCGTTGCTGACCTGAATGGTTGGTTGTTCGTTAGTCTCTTCCGTATTGGAAATGCCATCATCTTCAGCAAAAACGATAGTCCGGGTTGAGACGATGCTTATCATCATCAATAACGAGAGTATTAGTTTAAATGTCAGTTTAAGGGCATTTTTCATAGCAATCAACTTCCTTCAATACAATAGACCAGAAAGGCTTTTATATTCGGTCAAATAATAGTTTTACGCACAAAATGGTCTACATGTTCATTATATTATATATTATTGATAAGAGTGCATCAATGCACTGATGAGTATTTGGGCACTTTTTTAGTGTGTCGGAAGCCATGAAATGAATAAAAAACCTGTTTGAAAAACAGGTTTTATTTATCTTTGGTAAAAAGACATTTATTCGCTTCTTGAAAGCAGGACTCTGTCTGATTCTAACTGCTTCCCGGACAGGGAATGGAACTCTTGTAAAAGATCATTAACCGTCATCCGGCTGCGTTTTGTTCCCCCAATATCCAGAGCGATCTTGCCATCGGACATTACCAGGGTACGGTTTCCTACCTCCAGGGCCTGGTACATGTTATGGGTGATCATCAGACAGGTGATATGATGTTTTTTTACAATATCAACCGTCATGTCCAGTACCTGTCTGGCTGCAGCAGGATCCAGGGCAGCGGTATGTTCGTCCAGAAGAAGTAGTTTTGGTGGTACGATGGTTGCCATGGCCAGGGTCAAAGCCTGTCTTTGGCCGCCGGACAGAAGGCCAACCGGTTCATCTAACCTGTCTTCCAGTCCCATGTTTAGCTGTTTAAGCCTTTGGGCAAACATCTCCCGGTCTTTTTTATTGATCCGGGAAAATGGTGATTTAACACCCGATGCCCTAAGATAAGCCAAAGCCAGATTCTCAGCGACCGTCATCTTTGGCGCTGTACCCTTTAACGGATCCTGGAAAAGACGTCCGATCACCTTCGATCTTTTATAGACCGGATCATAGGTGACATCCTGACCGGCTAAAATGATGCTTCCTTCGTCAGGAAAGACAACACCGGAGATGCAGTTGAAAAGCGTGCTCTTGCCAGCCCCGTTTTCACCGACTATCGTTACAAAGTCGCCTTCGTTAAGAAGCAGGGAAATATTGTCCAATGCTCTTTTTTCATTGACCGTATCCTTGGCGAAAGTAACAGTTACATTTCTTATTTCAAGCATGCTGATTCCTCCTTCGCCGTCCGGATAAAGACAGATATTCCTTTATTACCGGTGCACCGATCGCCAAAGCGACGATCAGGGCAGTTACCAGTTTAAGACATTCGACCGGGAAGATCTTGGTCTTGAGGATTATCGCATAAAGAAGACGGTATACCAGACTACCGGTTATCGCGGCAATGATGCCTTTATTGACCGATCCTTTAGGCTTTATCAGCATTTCGCCAATGATCAGACAAGCCAGACCAATGGTCACAACACCCGTTCCCGCATTGATATCCGCGGACTTTTGCATCTGGCCCACAAACGCTCCGGAAAGGGCGGTAAGGCCGTTGGCTATCATCAGGCCCAGGTTGATCGTAAAGAAAGGGTTGATCGATGAAGCCGAGACCATTTCCCGATTATCGCCGGTCGCTCTGATCGAAAGACCGATCCTGGTGGACAGAAACCACATCAGAAACAGCATACAGACGATCGCCATGATGATCCCCGCAAACATTTCGTAGTGCTTGCCGACGATCCCGCTGTCTTTAAGGATCGTGAATAAAGTTGCTTGTTTCAATATTGAAAGATTGCTTGACCATCCCATGACCATCAGGTTGATCGTATACAGGCCCGTATTGGTAACGATACCGGCCAGGATCGAAGGAACACCCAGTCTGGTCTGAAGGAAGGCTGTCACAAATCCGGCACATACTCCCGCAATGATCGCCATGATCAGACCGATAAAAGGATGCCCGGCAGCTGCAAAGGCAACGGAAACAGCCATGCCCAGCACAAAGGAACCATCTGTTGTCAGGTCGGCTATATTCAGGATCCGATAGCTTAGAAACAAGGCTAAGGGCACCAGGCTATAAGCCAGACCAAGTTTTAGAGCTGTCTGTAAGATAAACTGCATGGCTATTCTCCTTTATATCCTTATTATTCTTCGGAAGTCTGTACTTCGACCAGTTCTCCCATTTCCTTTAAAGC
>JAFWFB010000035.1 GCA_017512625.1 Erysipelotrichaceae bacterium | reverse complement strand
TCGTTTTCCCGCTTGAAGACTTCCATGTTTTCAAATACCGGAGTCTCGATCTGTTTATAGCCATAGCGGGTAAGGTAGTCTGCAAACAAATCCTTGAGGTAGTTTTGCTTATAGAGACTTTCCTTATACAGATCATTGGTTCCTTTTGGTTTATTGATCTTAGGCATGATATCCCTTTCTATTTATTGATCCTTTCAACACTGATGACACTGTTGATCTTCCTAAGGTTAGCCATCAGCAGTTCAAGATAATTGAGGTCATCGACCATCATGGTAACGGAGATGGTACAGGTCAGATCCTTCTGGTTCAGTGAAGATCTGACATTTAAAAGCGTTGCTTTATATTGTGCGATCATGGTAATGACATCCGTTAAAAGGAAGTTACGGTTCGAACAGAAGATCTTGAGGTTGGTCTCATACTTGACATTAGGATCCTTGAAGGTATCCCAGCTGACATTGATGAGCCTTTCCTTGATATTGGCGATCTTACTGCAGTTTTTACGGTGGACCTTGACGCCAAGGCCTTTGGTAACATAACCGACTATCTCATCGCCATAGACCGGACAGCAGCAGGAAGACATCGATATCTTGACGGAATCGACGCCATTGACAATAACACCTGTCTTCGACAAGGCATTACGTCTCTTGCTCTGGGTCTTTTCCAGGTTCTGGGAAAGTGAATCCAGGTCGTAGTCGTTGCGCTTGTTCTTGCTTAAACGGTCAATGATATTGGTAACGGTGATCTGGTGCGTCGCCAGATTATACATGACATCGGTATAGCTTGAACAGTTCAGACTCTTGGCGATCGATTCGATCTTTTCCTTGTCGAAGAATTCTTCCTGATCGAGATTGCGCTTTTTAAGTTCAGAGACATAAGTCTGTTCAGCCTGTTTGACGTATTCAGATTTGCGTTCCTGTTCCTTTTTGGTCAGGTATTGTCTGATCCGGTTTTTTGCGTTATTGGATTTACAGATCTTGATCCAGTCCTCGCTCGGTCCGGATTTCTTATCGGTCATGATCTCAACGACATCGCCGGTCTTTAGCTGGGTATTTAACGGAACTAAGATCCCGTTTACCTTGGAGCCGACCGTCTGATGTCCGACTTCCGTATGGATACGGTAAGCAAAATCGATCGGACAGCTGCCATTAGGAAGGTCGATGACTCTTCCCTTAGGGGTCAGTACATAGACGTTGGCGTTAAAGATATCGTTGGAAATGGTATCCATGTAATTGATGGCGTCTTCGTCGTTGTTTTCATTCTCATCAAAGGCGTTTAACCATTCCAGTTCCTTTTTGATCTCATTCTGCTCTTTGGCAGCGTTGTAGTTACTGCCCTCTTTATAGGCCCAGTGTGCCGCAACACCTCGTTCAGCGATCTGGTCCATTTCTTCGGTCCTGATCTGGATCTCGAAGATCTTGCCCTCGATTCCTACGACCGTCGTATGCAAGGACTGGTACATGTTTGACTTAGGCATGGCGATATAGTCCTTGAAGCGGCCTTGGATCGGGGTATATTTGGCGTGGATGTAACCCAGAATCTCATAGCAGCTTAACTTGGTATCGGTGATGATACGGATCGCAAGCAAATCGAGGATCTCCTCGAAACGCTTGTTTTTGGTATTCATCTTGTTATAGATGCTGTAAAGATGCTTGGAACGGCCAAAGATCCTGAAGGTGATATTCTGCTTCTTAAGCTCCTCAGTGATCTCCTCGATCATCTGTTGGACCTGCATGTCTCTTTCCGTCTTCTTGTCTTCGACCAGCTTGGCGATCTCGTGATACTTTTCATTGTCGAGATACATGAAAGAGAGATCTTCCAGTTCATTCTTGATCTCCGCCAAACCAAGACGGTGGGCGACCGGGGCATATACTTCCAAGGTCTCCTTGGCGATACGCAGCTGCTTTTCCGGTGAAACAAAGCCCAATGTTCTCATATTATGCAGTCTATCGATCAGCTTGATGATGATGACACGAAGATCCTTGCTCATGGCCATGAAGATCTTGCGATGATTGGTAGACTGATATTCCTTATCGTCCTTGAATTCGTATCTGATATTGCTTACCTTGGTAACACCGTCGACCAGGCTGAAGATCTCCTGTCCGAATTCTTCGGTAAATTCGTTGACATCGACGTTGCAATCCTCGATGACATCGTGCAAAAGACCGGCTGCAATGGTCTTCGGGCCGACTTTCAGCTTTGCGAGTTCATAACCGACATTAAGGACATGAACAAAATAGTCCTCTCCACTTGCCCTCTTTTGTCCGGCATGTTTTGAAAAAGCGTAATTATACGCTTTTTCGATCAAGTCCAAGGACTCCTGACTAGCAATATAAGAGCGAACCTGTTTATCGAACAATTCTTTTGTTACGACGTTATATTTGCTCATACGGATATTATATTCTTATTGACTAAGCTAATCAAAGATAATTAGTAATTTCCTTTAAATACTTCGCTGTAGCTGGCATAACGCTCATAGCTCGAAGCTGCATTCCAGACGATGTATCCGCCATCAAGACCGCTGTCCCTTAATGCCCTTACCTCATCAGCAAACATTGAAGCATTATAGTCGACATACGGTTCCCTGATCGAGGAATAACCCTGAAGCCAGGTACGCACGATCGCCTTGCTTGGCGTTTCCTGCTGTCGGGCATAGGCTTCAGCACCCCAGGAGGTCAGAAGCTGATAAGGTACGGTCCAGACCGGTTCCGCAATGCCATAGGCGTGTTCGGAGAAATGATCCGGGTAAGGCATGCCGCTGATCGCATCGACAACATTGGAAAATGCCGGCCAATACTGACCATAGGCCGTTACGTAGCCGAAGGCTGATTCGCCAAAGACATCGACGGAGACATAGCCATGGATCTTATGGATCTCATCAGTAGCGTAGCAAAGGAATCTTTCCAAAGCCTGAACCTTGGTCTCGTCGTAGATATTTCTAAGGATCAGCATGCCCTGATTCTCGTAGTAAGTGACCCTGTCCGGGAAACGGCAGTAGTCAAACTGGACTTCCTTAAAGCCGATCTCTGAGATGGCCTCCTTGGCCAGTTCGACGTTATACTCCCAGACCTCACGCTGGAAAGCGCTTGGCCAGTAGGATGATTCATATTCAAACAGGGTACCATTGGCTGAGATAAGCGAATAATCAGGATTATCCTGCGCATAATAGGTATCCTTAAAGGTCGTGATACGGCCGATGGTATAGATACCGGCATCGTTTACCTTCTTAACGAATGCCTTCATCTCATCCATGTCATACCAGCCATGTTCATAGGAACTTGGGCTGTACTGATACATGACATCGGAAGCGTAGGTGATGATATGACTGTCGCGGATATCGATGACGAAGGCATTGACATTGGATGCCAGTGCCAGATCGATATAGGCATCAAGTGAACTTAGGGAATCAGCATTCAGATAGATGGTCCTGGCATCCCGAAGGATCGGATTGTCAGAAAATTCAACTTTCTCAATGACCGGGAATTCGATCGTTGAAGCGATACCTCCACCATAGTCATAATTGCGGTCCAGGTGTACTTCCGGAATGGTATCGACTACTTCCTCCTTGTTTAAAAGGGCGTATTTACCAAGGACATAGCCTTCGCCTTCATCAGTAGTGATCTTATAGCGGTCAACGATACCATTGGCATCGATAAAGTTATGACCATTTACAGCAAACTCGCCGCCCTTTGGCACCATGCCCTTGATCTTTGATGATTCTTCATCTTCATAAAGGACCGTGGTATTCCGGATATAGATCGTATCCTCCAAAACGGTGAGGGACTGATCTTCCTTCAGTGTCTCGGCCTTTGTGTAATATACTTCTTCACCGATAAAGGTCATCCGGTAGATCTTTTCATCGTCCAGATAACGGTTATTGGCTTCAACGGCCATTCCACGCGGGAAGCTATGTTCATTAAGCTCCTCATCGTAGACGATGGCGCTTGGATTATCGGCTGCTAAGAAATAGACGGTTTTGGCGTTAAGCATCTTCTGATGATCCAGATAAAGCTTGGCAGCGACCCCTGAAGCTGCCAGAAGCAGCAGCAACAGGAAGATAATGAGTTTTATTTTTGCTTTGTTACTTTTCATATGTACACCTATTTATCGATGTCGATGACATCGAAGACTACCTTTGGCTTGTTTTGATAATTGCTGATATTGATCCTTCCGATCAATGATGAAGGATGGGCATTGTTGCTGTTGAATCTGAAGGATAATGCTTCAGCATCGTTTTCCAGTGTCCACTTCGGATACATGCCCTTGATCCGGTAGAAAGATTTCACCGGTGGTGCACTCAGATAGAAAAGCGGATCAGCGAAACTGCCGCCGAAAGGTCGAAGCTTGCTTAAAAGAAGGGCGTTTTCCAGCGTGATCTCTTCAAAAGCGATCTCAATGGCCATTGTCTCCACTTCTTTGATGATCATCTGATGGTTGGCGATATAATCCTTAAGCTTATCCAGATCTTCCAAAGCCAGGGACAGACCTATTGCCAAGTCATGTCCGCCAAAGCTGATGAAATGTTCAAAGGCAGACAGATATTCATAGAGGTTAAAGCCCTCTACTGCCCGACCGCTTCCCTTAAGGACATTTCCCTTAAGGCTTAAAACGATGCACGAGCGATGATAGGTCTCCATCAAACGGGCAGCGATCAGGCCGCACAGTCCTTCCTTGAAAGATTCATCATAGACGATGATGATATCTTCCTTGCCCACTTTCTTAAGAGCTGTTTCCAGTTCGACTGTTGTTTCCAAGCGGCGCATCTTGTTGATCTCGATCAGTTCTTTGGCTGTCGCTTTGATCTCTTCCTCATCCTTGGAAAGCAGATAGGCGACCAGCTTGTTGACGTTATATTTCTCCATCCTGCTGATAGCATTGATCTTTGGTGCGATCTGATAGCCAAATAGCTGATTGACATTATCAGGATCCTTTTCCACCAGCAGTTTTAAATTCAGATACTGATTGGCCTTATACAACTCATAGGCCTTTTTAACGATGATACGGTTGTTGCCAAAGACTGAGACCATGTCACTGATGCTGGCAAGACCGGCCAGAACGATGTTGTAATCATCTTCCTTCAGGCGATTGGCGATCAAAAGAGCCAGGCCGCCGGCACACGAGTCAGCGAATTCTTCCGGCAGGATGGCAGGATGTAAGAACCATTTGACATCTGGTCTTTGCTCATATTCGTGGTGATCGACGATCATCAGGTCGATCTTTCCTTTGGCGTATTCAATGGCCTCGGTTGCCTTTACACCGTTATCGATGCAGATAAGCAGGTCAAAGCCATAGTTTATAGCTCTTTCAACGATCTTGGTGCTTAAACCATAGCCATCTTCCACCCTGCTAGGCAGATAGTAATTGCATTCGATGCCTATGGCCCTGAAGGTATTTACCAGGATCGAAGTAGCGCAGATCCCGTCAGCATCATAGTCGCCGAAGATAAAGACCTTTTCCTTATTGAATTTGCACAAAAGCAGACGATACATCAGATCGTCCAGATCCTTGCTTTGACAATAGTAAAGTTCATCCGGACCGTTTTTTATTTCATCCAGCTGTTTTTGGGTAAATTCATATGAATCAAGCACTCTGTCGATGAGTGCTTTATCGTTTATTTTGTGAATCTTATACATCAGTAGCCCAGATCCTCGTTAATGATGATGATATGGATCCTGCCAGGCGTTTGGGAACGTCTGGTGGTAACATAGGAGGAACAGATCCGATCAGGGCTCTTGCAATTGAGGCAATATCCCCGTTTGATGCAAGGCGTTTTCTTATCAAGACGCTTGCAGTTTTTCGGTCCGGCGATCTCTTCGACCCGGCGGAAGGCACTGCCAAGATCTCTGACGATCTTATTCTTGCCCGCAAAGACCAAAACATTCTTCGGTCCGAAAGTAAGGGCAGCGACACGATTGCCATTGCCATCGACATTGTAAAGAAAACCTTCAGCAACCAGTGCATTGGTGCTCATCAAGTAGTAGTCGGATGCAAAGGATTCGATCATGGCTTCATAACGGTCTTCCCGGTTATCGCGATCGATGAATTTAATGTCATCACGGCCTCGGAGGTAATCCAAAAGACCCAGCTCCTTGATCGTTTCCGATCCGCCATAGGCAACTGTGGAGCCGCTGGTGATGATCTCACTTACCAGGGGTAAGACTTCTTTAACATCCTCAACAACTGTAACCTTGAAATTATTATCTTCAAGTTTTTTCTTTACACTCTCGAACATGTTTCACCTCAGATGACGATTAACAGAAAACCGACAAAAGCAAAAAATGTCGTAAACAAATAGAACATTTTTACTACATCTTTTTCTTTCTTCCCCTTTATTATAAACGAATAATGAATCGGGGTGTAAGCAAAAACGCGGCGTTTGAACAATTTGACCGAGGTGATCTGAATGATCACGGACATGATCTCGATAAAGAAAGTAAACAGAATGATCACCAGCGGGATCTCTACCTTGAGGAAGACCGCTAAAACGGAAAATAAGGCACCTAAGGCCAATGATCTGCTATCTCCCATAAAGATCTTCGCCGGTGAACGATTGTATTTCAGATAAGCTAATAATGCGCCAAGTACCGCCATGATGATCAGTACCAGTTCAAACTTCCGGGACATGGCGCTGTAGATCAAAAGCGGGATCAGCGAGATGAATGAACAGCCGGCACAAAGGCCATCCATTCCATCAGTGAAATTGCAGGCATTGGCTTCACCCAGAAACATGATCAGGATAAAGAACAGATAGAGATGCTTTATTTCGATCACGGCCTTGAATAAAGGGATGGTGACGCTCGTATCCAGATGGCGCAGATTTAACAGATAGAATACGATGACGATCAGCGCTTCCGCGATCAGCCTTGTCTTGGCGCCAAGACCCGCATTATCATGCTTGATCAAAATGATATAGTCGTCCGCAAACCCTACCAACCCAAAAGCCAGATATATCAGAAGAACGGAATAATACTTGGCTGAGAAATCGGTAAACAGCGAGCATAAAAAAACACTTATCACCGGAAGCAAAATGAAAAGTACTCCCCCCATGATAGGTGTTTTGGCTTTCTGTTTATACTCTTCCAAGGCATATTCCGATACGTTCTGGTTATAATTCTTCATCTTGAGGAAATCGATGAAATAAGGATAAATGGTTATTCCCAAAACCAGATTAATAATGAAAATCAGAATATATTTAAACATAACAAGAAGATTTTAACTTAGAAATAGAGGATAAGCAATCGTCAGAATTCGATTCTGACCGGTTCAGCGGTAAATGAACTGATGGTAGCAACACCGCACTTGAAGCAAAGAACAGCGGTATTGTCATCGTTTTCATCATACATGCTGCGCAGATTAGGATAGGCATCGAGCATCGATTTCTTAGCTTCAATGCGGTCATCGACGACCAGTTCGCCAGCGATCCTGATCCACTCGCCGCCATTCATGGCGCAGATCTCAACTTTCGGATTGGCTTCGATCTGTTTAAAGACATCTTTTGCCTTTCCGGTCTGGATATAGAGTCTTCCTTCAAACAGATGAGCGGTACCAAAAGGTCTTACTCTTGGTTGATCGCCCTCAACGGTTGCCAGATAATATGTTTTGGCATCTTTCAGAAACTGACAAATTCTTTCCATAAATATCCTTTCTTACCACATCTGGGTCAGATTGCCTTCGCCATTGTAGTATTCTTCGCTCATGTCGATAAAGTCGGTGAAATAGTAGCGGCTGACCAGTTGATCATCGGTATAGCGTTTGATGGAAACGCCGCCATAAATACTGAGTGATTCACATACATAGGTGTATGTATCATCGATACCGGTGATCAGACCGATATGTCCGTCAACAAAGGCCAGATCGCCGACCTGATATTCCTTGTTGTAGATATAGTCCGGCGTGATCGAATGACGGGTACCGACCTTATAGTAATCGTAATAGCCATAGGTATCGCCAGCGCCAATATCACCGATATCCAGACCGCCGTTTTTAAGCGCCCAGGAGACGAAACCGCTGCAGTCAAGGCCATTCTCTGTAACGATAACCACTTCGAAATCGTGCGGATCGCGGGTATACATCCGACAGCCCCAGATATTCGGCCCGGAAGCTGAATGACGCGATATCGTCGCATACTTGTCTTCACTTAAATAGAATCCCTGATGGTAATAACGGCCTTCGCCATCGATGCCATTGCCACCGCTGCTTACATCAAGACGGCCGTTTTCAAGGAAGTAATTGATCTTGTAAGGGAATTCCAGAACCAGGATCCTGGCAGCCGCAACTGCTCCGGCCCTGGTACCATAGCCGGCCTGATCGACCTTGAATCTTAGATAATTATCCGGCCACTCGGCCTCTTTCTGGGTAAAGGCGCCACAAGGAAGATACTCCTTGGTCTCCCAGAAAGCCGGTTTTTTCATGATATCGGAAATATGTACACCAACGGTAAGTTCCGTATCATTGACCATTACAGTAACGATACCATCACCTGGCGCATTGGCGGTAATGGTTCCTTCTTCAAGATCTAATATGCTGCTATCAGACTTATAGGTGATATTTATTTCCGGCTCACCGATCTTTTCGATCTCCATCTCGATGGTGTATTCATCACCAGGTTTCAGATAGACGTCGCTGTATCTAAGGGAGATGCTTTCGATCGCATTGAGATCTGGATAGATGGCTACCAGCTTATCGCTGTTTTTGGAGCGGATATCGATCTTGGAACGCCGGTTTTCCACGGCGATCTTGCAGGACTTACCGGTGATCTCGACCTTTTCGATCGAGCTTTCACAATAGCCTTCACGGATATCTTCAAAATTGATGGTTGCATAGACCTGCCCCTTTTCATAGGTGTAGACCTTGCTTTTAAGCACGATCGATGGATTGCTGTTGGTATATAAAAAGCAGATAATCAGAATTATCGATGACAATGACGCTGTGACTACCCGCTTGATATTCATATTTATTATTATAGTTTCAAAAAGAAGGATAAACAATCGTTATTCTTCTTTTTCAGGATCAATAGATAATTTGACGGAAAGGACATAACTGTTATCGACTGCTTCACCCGGATTGATCGATTGGTAATAGGCAAGTCCGGTTCCTTCGATGCTGGTCTCCATGCCGGTGATCTTCCAGAAGGCCAGAAGTTCCTTTCTGCTCCAGCCATAGAGATTAGGCATCTTGAAGAAGGAGGAATCGGTAAGCAGGAAGACCTTTTCCTTGGTATAAACCTTATCGCGGTATTGCGGATATTGTGCAATTATGGTATCGCCATCACCCAGGATATAGAGGTCGGTATTGTATTCGCTCAATACTTCCTTGGCATAATCAACGGAATGATTGACCATCTCCGGCATCTCATATTCCTTGATCTCCAACAGTTCACTGTTGGTATTGATCTTGACCTCATCTGACTCAAGCAGTTTGGAGATACGGGCCATGAAGTCTCTTACCGGATAATTCCTAACGTGGTTGTAGTAGTTATAGATACAGTCAAAGGCATAATAGACCATGTATTTCGGATGTTCAGCTGGGAAGGCAAAGATGACGCTGGTAATGACATTGTCCGGGTCATAATAGCCGTTTTCATTGACTCTTTGGGCCGTACCGGTCTTACCCATCAGTTCGATCTCCGGGATCTCGTAAAGACCGCCATCCTTAATGACGTTTCTAAGCAGCTTTTGTAAGTGTCTGGCTGTCGTCTCACTGATCGGATTTCCGGCTACCTGTCTTTGATGCTGATAGATGACGCTGTTATCATAGCTGTCTACGATCTTTTCAATGAAGTAAGGCTTTACCATCGTACCGTCACCAAAGATCGCGGAGTAGGCCTGCATGATCTGCAGCATATTGACGGATATACCCTGGCCAAAGGTCATGGCCAGCTTTTCAGCCGCCCAGTCAAAGTTATAGGTGCCGACATTTTCCGCAATGCCATCGGTATCGACCTTGTTCATGAAGCCAAACTTCTCGACATAATCAAGAAACATCCGGGAACCGACAACATCGCTAAGCAGGGTGCTGGTAGCTACGTTACTGGAATAGACCAGTCCTTGATCGAAGGTTATATAACCCCATTCCTTGTTTTCGGCGTTATGGATGCAACCATAGCCGTTACCGTCATAGGTACGGTATGGGTTTCCATTGGAATCGGAAAGATAACAGTATTGAGCACTATTAAAGGTCGACTGACCATCATACTTTCCCGATTCGATGGCTGCTGCATAGATGATGCTCTTAAAGACCGATCCCGGTTCATAGCAGTATTGGGAACCGTAATTGAGATAGGTCTCGATATTCATCTTGTTTGGATCAAAGGACGGGTATTGGGCATAAGCCAGGATCTTTCCGGTCTCGATCTCCATGACCGAACCCCAGACCGCATTGGCGTTGTATTCGTTTAAGGTTGAATTGATCGCGTCATTTAAGGCATTCTGGATCGATTCATCGATCGTCAGATAGACGTCGTTGCCATTGATGGCAGCTTCCTTCTCCTGTCTCATTCCCGGCAGGATGTAGCCGTTTTTATCGACCTGGTAGATGATCTTGCCATCAGTACCGCTAAGATATTCATCAAGATATGATTCCACGCCCATCTTGCCGGAAAGCACACCTTCATCGTTGGTCTGAGCAAAACCGACCAGATACGGGGCAAAGTTTTCAATATAGTAATTACGCTTTACCGATTTGGTAAATTCCACACCGTTAAGCTCATAGGATCTGATCTGATCGACGACTTCGATCGGCAGGTTTCTGCCCTTGATTCCCAGCTCGGTCTGATAGAGATCCTGGGTAAGCAGGCCAAAGATCGTCGCCAGCCCTGCTTCGCGCAACACAGGTTCCAGCGGGT
>JAFWFB010000034.1 GCA_017512625.1 Erysipelotrichaceae bacterium | reverse complement strand
TATGATCAATAATTATTAATAATTCAGTCTTCGAAATAGAAGAAGATCTTATCAGGGCTTTGACTGAGTCCGAAGTACTCAACGAATGTTTCCATGTGATAGGTATCATCCGGTTCGATATCGATTCCGTGGATGGTATTGATCGGATAACGGACAAACCAGGCCTCATCCTCCTCCGGATGATCCTGATAATAAGCGATCTCGGATTCTCTGACGATATTGGCTTGTCTTACCAGCGTGTATTTGTCATAGAAGATCTTGCTACGGTAGGCTACGACCAGGATCAGGGCTAAGACCATAAGTACATTGAGGATCTTGCCTTCTTCAGACTGATCGATGATAAGGGCTGAGCAGATCATTGTGAAGTAAACGATATATAAGGCTGAACGGTTGCCATAGATAGGTGACATGAGCATTACTACGGCACTGACGCCACCGACCATCAGCAGGAAGACTGTCTTATGCTTGTCGTAACCCGGTTCCATGCTCACATAGATGACCATGAAGGCCCAAAGGATATAGATCGGCCAGAAGATCATGGAGAAGATCGAAGAACCGTTTTCCAGGATAGTCTTGGTATGGAATAAGACATGCGAGAATACCGCAAACACCGCTACACCATTGATAGCCAGATTGATCAGCTTAAAGCGCAGGTTGTTGGTCTTATTGAAAGTTCCAATGGTACAAAGGGCAAAGGAGAAGAAGAAGATCATATAGTTGTTTTCAATGAAGCTCTTCTCTAAGAAACCCGGATAAGCATTGGCCATCTTAATATAGAAAGGCAGGCTGTTCCATTCAGAACTGTCCCTGATCAGACGGTAGGTGCTGCCCGGTGAAAGACGCATCAATGCGAAAGCCGCAATAGCAACAACCAGGTTTATGATAAAGAATTTAAGCAATTCTCTTTTGGTAAAGAAGGAATAGATACAGAGTACAAGGCAGGCAAAGACCATGGCAGCAGAGATGTTTTCCATCATCATGCCGCCGATAAAGATCAGGATATTATTGACTAAAGCCAGGACCCTGGAATAGTTATCTTTCTTAAACATGTTATCCGCAATAGCCAGATACATCAGCGAAAGACACAACGGAACGACATAGGTACTGCCCATGATCCAGGTATAGGTCTCCATTCTAAGGGCATCGTTGACGCCCAGGATGCAGGCCAAAAGCAGGAAGCAGACGGTAATCACATTCTTGCTTGCGCTAAGGGTATATGAACAAAGGAAGATTCCTAAAAACAGGATCGGGTTGATGATGTTAAATAACCACTTCCTTGGTGCGATCAAAAAGCCCCATAGTTCACTGAAAAAACGGCCGGACCAGTTGTTATAGAAATAAACGGCCATTGTAATCGGATTGCTATTAGTACCGTTTAAGGCATAGCCCCAGTCATCTCCGGATACCGGTGCACTGCTTACGATGTAATAGAACAGTGCTACCAGAAACAGAGCCGGTATTATGTAAAAGTATTTCTTGATCGGTGAAGTCTTCATATTCAATTCCCCTTAATTGGTTACCTTTTTAATATAGCATTATCCCAACTAAAGTGTTAGCCGTCAAAAGGTGAATGCTATACTAAAAATATGAAATATACCCTTTTGACCGGTGCCTCTTCAGGTATCGGCTATGAGCTTTCAAAGATACTGGCAAGTCATCACCATAATCTGATCCTGGTTGCGCGCAGTGCTGATAAACTTGATCAGTTAAAAAGCGAACTGCCATCTGATATCGATGTCATCGTCTATCCTTTGGACCTTACTGATGAAGATAAGACCGATTCATTTTTAAACTGGCTGGATGATGGCAAT
>JAFWFB010000033.1 GCA_017512625.1 Erysipelotrichaceae bacterium | reverse complement strand
GCATGGAAAAACTCAAGACGATGATGCAATTGTATATATAGATTCAACCGAAAGAATCGAGGAAAATGATGAGAGTTATTGAAAACCAAACATTTGATGAAGAAAGAGCCTTTTATGGCTGTGATGGCATAAAGCTGTCCAATTGTCGCTTTGATGGACCGGCGGATGGTGAAAGTGCCCTTAAGGAAGGTAAGAATATCATCGTGGAAGATTGCTTTTTCAATCTGCGCTATCCTTTCTGGCATGATCATGATCTGAAGATCGAAAGAAGTGAACTGACCGGACTTTGCAGAGCAGCACTTTGGTATTCCGATAACATCGAGATCAACGATACCAAGCTTCATGGCATCAAGGCCTTGAGGGAATGTGCCAAAGTAAAGATCAATAACTGCGATGTCGACTCACCGGAATTTGGCTGGTCAGTCAGCGGAATGGAAATGAATGATAGTCACGTCAAGGGCGAGTATTTCATGCTTCGCTCAAATGGCTTACACTTTAACAATGTCAGCCTGGAAGGCAAGTATTCCTTCCAGTACATTGAAAACTGCGTATTTACCGATTGCCATTTCGATACCAAGGATGCCTTCTGGCATGCTAAAAATGTCGTTGTTAAGGACAGCTATGTCAAGGGTGAGTACCTGGCCTGGTATTGTGAGAACGTTACCTTTGAAAACTGCACGATCATCAGTACCCAGCCTCTTTGCTACTGCAAGGGTCTTAAACTGGTCAACTGCAGGATGATCGACTGCGATCTGGCCTTTGAAAAATCAGATGTAGAAGCAACCATCATCTCTTCCGTTGATAGCATCAAGAATCCTCATAGCGGTAAGATCACGGTAGAATCCGTTGGCGAGATCATCATGGATGATCCTGATGCTAAAGGTAAGATCTATCAGACCAAAAGCACTGACTAAAAAAGATATAAGAATGAAAAAAGGAATCCTGACTGTTATCGGTGCAATGCTCGTTCTTGCTTTAGGCGGGTGCGGCACTCCAACAGAAGATACCGTAAGTGAGCAGACTGATAGAGAAGCGGAAAAGGAAAGCGAAGATAAGGAGAATGCTTTGATGACACTTAAGATGATGATCGATGACACGGAAGTAGAAGTCGAATGGGAAGACAATGAAGCAGTCAAGGTGTTAGGTGAAATTTGCACCGAGGGTCCGCTTACGATCGAGATGTCCATGTATGGCGGTTTTGAACAGGTCGGCTCGATTGGAACCGGTCTTCCTCGAAACGATGTGCAGACTACGACCGCAGCCGGAGACATCGTTCTTTATTCGGGCAACCAGCTGGTCATCTTCTATGGTTCCAATTCCTGGTCCTATACCAGACTGGGCAAGATCACTGACAAGGATAAAGATGAACTTAAAGACCTCCTTGGAAATGGTGATGTAACGGTAACGATCGAAAGACAATAGAGATCGATTTAAACAAAGATATATTCTTAAAAGCAATAAGCGGTTATTGCTTTTATTAAACAAACAGGCACATAGCTTGCTAGACTGATACGGAGGTAAGGATATGCAGAAGATATTTTTGATCGAAGATATCAATGAATACGAACGGATCATCGATCCGGAAGATATCGAATACTTAAAGCAAAGACAGGTCGAGACTTATGAAGGATACGATGATTGTGAATTTTTGGCCATCGATTATTATGACATACATGATCCTATGGCTGATTTCCGTAAGATCGTCATCTATCTGGATAGCGATAACGCCTTTTTCGTCTGCTATGATCAGCCTGCTTTAGCGGCTGCAAAGTCCCTTTATGAGCAAGGATCATCCAACAGTGAAAGCGTCTATGGCTTTCTTGGCAACATGATCAAGGGCAATTTCCGTTACCTGGAAGCCCTTGATGATCAGATCGCAGACCTGGACATGGATGTAGCCGACGGTACGCAGGAAGGACTGAGGGAAAAGCTGACAGCTATCAAGAATCAGGTCAATAAGCTTACAAAATACTATATCGGTCTTGAATTCTTGCTCGATGAGATCTGCAATGGCGAGCATCTTTTCATCGAAAAGAAAGATATCCCCGATTTCAAGGCCTTGCATAACCGCACAATCCGTCTGGTCAGCCTGATCAGAGGCATCAGCGAGCACGCCAATATCGTCTGGGATAACTACCAGAGTCAGGTCGGCATCGAGCAGAACGAACTGATGAAGGTCTTTACCTTCGTTACCTCGATCTTCCTGCCGCTGACGCTTATTGCGGGATGGTATGGCATGAACCTGAAGATGCCGGAATTTGGCTGGAGGTATGGCTATGTTTACGTCATCGTACTGTGTGCCATCGTTTCCGCCATCTGGTACTGGTATTTCAAGAAACGCAATCTGTTTAAATGACAAAGTAAAAAAGCAATAATCGGATTATTGCTTTTTAATTGAATCGTTTATTCTTTGTAGTAAGATATGGTCATACGCTTGGTTAAATGAGGTTTAGTGTTTATGGGTGTTTTAGCAAGATTCAAAAAGAAATACATCGGCGATAGAGCTTTCTACCGCGCTGTTTTACTGATCATCATTCCGGTCATCATTCAAAACAGCATTTCCAATTTTGTCAATCTGCTCGATAACCTGATGGTCGGTGCCCTGGGTGATGCCCAGATGAGCGGTGTCTCCATAGCCAACCAGCTGATCTTCATCTTTAACCTGTCGATCTTTGGCGGCTTGGCCGGTCCGGGCATCTTCGGAGCCCAGTTTTATGGCGCCAAGGATATTCCTAACCTGCGCAATACCTTCAGGATCAAGCTTTGGGAATCGATCATCCTGCTTGCTGTCATGGTCGGGATCATTCTCGGCTTCAGTGAACCGATCATCTCCTTGTTCTTAAAGGGTGAAGGAACCGCTGAGATGGCTGCCATGATGTTACAAAATGGCCAGTATTACCTGAAGGTAAGCCTGTTTGGTCTTCCGGCTTTTGCTTTGGCCCAATGCTATTCCGGTACTTTGCGTGAGACCGGTGAGACTCGTTTGCCGATGGTTGCCAGCGTAGCTGCAGTCATTACCAATGCCATATTCAATTATCTGTTAATATTCGGTGCCTTTGGCTTCCCGAGACTGGAAGTTGTCGGTGCAGCCTTGGCTACCGTCATCAGCCGCTATGTTGAGCTGGGTATCGTCGTTGTCTTTACCCATCGCCATCATCAGCAGTATTCCTTCATCGATGGTGCCTTTGAGACCCTTAAGGTCCCGGGGCCTTTATTAAAGAATGTTGCTATCATGAGTGCTCCGCTTTTGTTAAACGAGATCCTTTGGTCGACCGGTGTCAGCACCCAGAGAGCGATCTTCTCCTTATGCGGCTTAAGCGTTGTCTCGGCCATGAGCATCAGCTCCACGATCTCCAACCTGTTTAACTCCGTCTACATGTCGATGGGTACCGCAGTTTCGGTCATGATCGGACAGGCACTTGGTGCCGGAGATTTTGAAAGAGCCAAGGATGAGATCTGGAAGCTGGTATTCTTCTCGATAGCGGCTGCCGGTTTGATGGGCGTACTGCTATGGATCACTGCCCCGATCATCCCGTTGGCTTATACCGGCATTTCCAAGGAAATCAAGGATATCGCGACAGAACTGTTAAGGATAACCTCGGTAATGATGCCAATATACTCCTTTACCCATGCGGCTTATTTCACCTTGAGATCCGGTGGCAAGTCATTCATCACCTTCCTGTTTGACAGTGGCTTTACCTGGGTGATAGCGGTGCCGCTTTCCTTACTGATGGTAAAGATCACTAATGGCAATATCCTGACATCTTTCCTGACTGTGGAAGGATCCAACATGATCAAAGTCATCATCGGTTACTTCTTCATCCGTTCAGGAACCTGGATCCAGAACCTGACCAATGTCTGATAATAAAAATAGCCTTGCGGCTATTTTTTTTGTTTTACATTTCCTGTGGTGCATCCACACCCAGAATATTTAAGGCATTGCGCATCGTGATCTGGGAAGCCTTAAGCAGACATAATCTCTGTTTTCTAAGCTGTTCATCCTCGGTAAGGATACGACAGTTTGAATAGTAGGCATGGATATATTGAGCCAGTTTCTGGACGTAGTTGCAGACCTTATTCGGCGTGCGGTTTTTAGCACTTTCTGCGATCGTTTCCGGATAGGCAGCGATCAGCTTGAGCAGATCGACTTCCTGTTCTTTGGTAAGCAGATCATAGCTTGCAAGCGGGACGATCTCATCGACCGAGTTAAGGACCTTGCAGCTGCGGGCATGGGCATATTGGGCATAATAGACCGGGTTGTCATTGCTCTTTTTTCTGGCGATGCCAAGATCGAGATCCAAATGGGTATCAAGAGCCTTGGCCAGGAAGAAATATCTGGCGCTGTCCAGTCCGATATCATCGATCAGTTCCCTTAGGGTGATCGCATTGCCCGTACGTTTGCTCATCTTGACTTCTTCGCCGTTTTCAACCATTCTGACCATCTGAATGATATCGACTTCGAGACAATCTTCAGGATAGCCCAAAGCGTGGAGGGCAGCTTTCATTCGGGCGATATAGCCGTGGTGATCGGCTCCCCAGAGGTTGACCAGTTTCGGATAGCCTCTTTCCAGTTTAT
>JAFWFB010000032.1 GCA_017512625.1 Erysipelotrichaceae bacterium | reverse complement strand
CGTTTATCCTGTTTGCATTATTCATCGTCTTCTATAAATACAAGGATACCAATGACCTTAAGATGTATGTCTTAAGGGTGCTGGTCCTGGTTTTGGCTATCAGCATGGGCTATTTCGGCAAGGATCTCTTACATAAACGTCTGGTCAACCGCGAGATCGAAAACGAGGAAGGCTGGCTATCCGATGCCTATATCTATGATTCGATCTATTCCAACGACAAGTTCGTTGACCGTTTTGGCGTCTATGACTACATCTATAAGGACATCCGAAGAGTTATCGATCAAAAAAGCATGATCGAGTACAGCGAAGAGGATCTTGCTAACCTTGAAGAATTTGTTGACCGCTACAGCGTGACCAGCAGCAATGAATACAGTGGCATGTTCAAGGACAAGAACCTGATCCTGATCCTTTGTGAATCACTCAATAACTATCCGCTGGACAAGGAAGAACTTTGTCCGACTCTATATAAACTGGCTAACGAAGGTTATTATTTTACCCGTTACTATGCCCCGATCTATCAGTCAGCGACCGGCGATTCGGAATTCATCTCCGAGACCTCGATGATGCCTTCGATCGATTACGGTACGACTTCCTATACCTTCCAGAACAACGCCTATCCTTATGCCCTGGCCAGTCTGTTTAAGCAGGAAAACTATCAGGCCAATAGCTACCATTCCTATATCGCACAGTTCTATAACCGCGAACTTTTCCATGCACAGCTGGGCTTTACCACTTTCTACGACATGGATCGTCTGGGTCTGGTAAGACCGGAAGGATACATCGATGGTACCAACTGGATCTATGACGAGGATCTGCTTTTGGCGACTCTTGAGCATACCAATACCGATTCCCGTTTCTTCGACTTTGTGATCAGTGCCTCCGGCCACATGCCTTATGAGGAAGATCGCTATGAATATCAGGAATTCCTGGAGATCATCAATAATTCTTCTTACAAGGATCTGGACAGCGAGAGTAAGTGTTACCTGGCCGGACAGATGCATCTGGACCGTGGTCTTAAACTGTTGATGGAGAAGCTGGAAGAAAAGGGCATCCTGGATGATACCGTCATCATGATCTTCGGCGATCACTACCCATATGGTTTAAGCACACCGGAAAGCATAGAGACAGTTGTCAAAGAGACAGGCTTTAACCAGTATCGGGTACCTTTCATTATCTATAACAGCGAAATCAAGGGTGAGAAGATCGATACCCTGGCCTCCACCTTCGATATCTATCCGACCATCGTCAATCTTTTCGGTCTGGACAGCACAAACAGCTATAAGGTCGGAAGAGATGTCTTCGACAGCAATGGCGAACGCTTTGTGCCGTTCATGGACCGCAGCGTGCTTGCGGACACATTCTATTACGATTCCTCAAGCAACAGCGTGGTAAGTCTTAGCGAGGACTATGATCAGGACAATGTCCGCTACATCCTGGATAAGGCTAAGGATTTCTATGAGTATGGTCAGTTGCTTTTGGCTGGCGATTACTATTCCCTGAGGAAGTAAGATGCTATTTAACTCTCTCTCCTTTCTCTTCGTTTTCTTCCCGGCTTTTTTGGCCATATATTACCTACTAAGAAGCAATAAGCAACGGAATATCCTGATACTGGTCTTTTCGTTGTTTTTTTATTCCTGGGGAGAACCGCGAAACATCATCATAATGATCATCGTCATCCTGCTTTCCTTTGCTTCCGCTATCCTGATCGATTCAAGAAGGAAGCAGGGGAAGATCTTCCTGATCCTCTATCTGATGATCACGATAGGGATCTTTGTTAATTTCAAATATACCGATTTTATCATCGAGAATATCAATCAGGTCTTTAAGGCCAACATCCCTTTAAGGAATATCGGTCTTCCGATCGGTATCAGTTTCTATAGTTTCCAATGCATCTCCTATGTCATCGATGTCTATTGGCAAAAGCTTAAGGCTGATCATGATCTTCTGGACTTCGCTTGTTATGTTTCCCTGTTCCCGCAGCTGATTGCGGGACCGATCGTGCGCTATCAAAGCGTCAGCGAACAGTTAAAGCAGCGTAAAGTAAACGCCAGGGACTTTGAGGAAGGAATGATCCGCTTTATCATCGGTCTGGGCAAGAAGGTCATCATTGCGAATAATGTGGCAGTGATAGCTGATACCATCTTTGATCACGTAAACGGTTCGCTTCCTTTGACCGTAGCCTGGATCGGAGCCATCGCCTACTCGTTGCAGATATACTATGACTTTAGTGCCTATAGCGACATGGCCATCGCCATTGGTAGGATGCTTGGCTTCTATTTCCCGGAAAATTTCAACAGACCGTATGTCTCCAAGTCGATCACGGAATTCTGGCGCCGCTGGCACATCTCCCTGGGTTCCTGGTTCAGGGATTATGTCTATATCCCGCTTGGTGGAAACAGGGTAAGCAAGGTCCGCTGGATCCTTAACATCATGATCGTCTGGTCCCTTACCGGTCTTTGGCACGGCGCTTCCTGGAACTTCGTGATCTGGGGCATCTTCTATGGCCTTATCCTGATCACGGAAAGACTGTTTACCGGAAAGCTTTTGGAAAAGCATCCGTTTATTGCCCATGTCTATTCCTTGCTGCTGATCATGCTTGGCTGGATCATCTTCCGTAGCAATGATCTTGAAAGCCTCATGGTCTATGTAAGATCGCTATTCAACCTTCGAAGCATCGGCGGTATCTCTGCCTTGTTTAGTTATAACATTCCTCAATACCTTGCCTTTGTTTTGCTTGGCCTATTAGGATGCACCCCGCTTTTAGCCAAACTTAAAAAGGCCTTTGAAAAATACGATTGTCTGTTTGATATTGGTCTGACAGTCATTCTTATCGTCTGTCTGATCCTTATCATCAGTGATTCCTATAGTCCGTTTATTTATTTCCGCTTCTGACATGAAAAGAATTAGATTACTGCTTACAACTTATATACTGATCTTCCTGGCGCTCTGTTTCCTGGCCTTTTTAAATACCGCCCAGCCCGACTTTAGCAAGGAAGAAAACCGCAGTCTGCTTACCAGGGGGCAGGTCAAGCTTACTTATCAGGATTATCTTGAAGGAAGCTATCAGTCATCCTTTGAGAAGCTGCTTCTTGATCAGTTTCCTTTAAGATCGAAACTGATCAACGTCAAGCATCACTATGAATATCTGAATGCGGACATGTTGTCGGTATTTGCGAATGATAGCCGTAACATCCTTTTCAAGATCGGAAACTTCTACCGGATCAATGATTCCGGCTACTATATCGATCCACCGCTTAATCCAAGCAGCGCCAAGATGGAGATCTATGAACAGAAGATCTACAACTTCCAGAAGATCGCGGAAAAGTATGGCGATGATATCCACTTATATATCTATAAGCCAACTGTAGCGGATGAGACTTACTTTTTCGATTACAGCTTCATGAATGCTTCCAAGGGCAGCGAATTATACGATGACTTCTATGACCGTCTTTTCTCCCTCTACGAGATCAGACAACTGGAGATAAATGATCTTGATGATTATAAATACAAATTCTATAAGACCGACCACCATTGGAATGATGAAGGTGCTTATCAAGGCTATCTCGATATCATCGAAATGATGAGCGATGACATGGCTATACCTGAAGCCTATCCGCTAAAGGATACCCTGAGCTTTGATAATATTCCATTCTATGGTTCCCTGTCTTTGAAGGTCCATGGACTTTACGGGTATGACATCTTCAAAGATAAGGTCCTTGATTATACTGATGATTTTACGACCTATGTTGATGGTAAAAAAGATCAGGCAGGAATCGGGGAAAAGATCAGGGAGATCGATGATGATCCGTTTGATCACTACCTCTATGAAGAATACTATGGTAGTAATTATGCGCTATGTGAGTATGTCAATAATTCCATTGGGGAAGAGGGCTATGATCTTCTGATCATCGGTGATTCTTTCTCCAATGCCATCAACCAGGATCTGGCAGCCCACTTTCACCATACCTATGTCGTTGATCCAAGAGCATGGAAAGAAAAAGATCCAGGCCGGGGATTTGATCTGGATGCTTTTGTAAGTGAACATGATGTCGACGCGATACTGTGGTTACAGTATTACGAGAGTCTTTATTTCGATGACAGAATGGAGATAAGTATCGATCAGTAAAGATATTCAAGATAGATCATCGAACCATCTTCGGATAATTCGACTTTAACACCGTTATCCTTCATGATCTTTTCGAAATCATAGATGTTGCTTTGATAATCTAGCCTGATCCTGGCACTATCGTCAGGGACCGGGTTTTTTATTTCGAGATCCAATAATTCCATCAATCGTTCAAACTGTTTTTCCGATACAGCCCCTCTTTGTCTAGGGGCATCAAAGATGATCTCGTTGCCATTTAAGGTGAAGCGGTAAGCATTATCCTTTAGCGGTTCTTCATCCTTGATCTCATCTGCCAGGATGAAAAGCAGCTGATAGAGATTTCTGGTCTGGTTGTCAAAATAGACCGGCGGACAGCGCCAGGTATCGGTCATCTCGATCAGCACCGAGAAACAGTTGTAGGTATTGCGCACATAATTTACCAGGTAACCGCCAAACCAGGAGATATCTTCCGGATCTCTTCCCCAGTAGTTGAAGGCATCCATCAGCCTCTTGGCGAAAGGATAGTATTCATCATACTTGTCCATGGTTCCGGTATCGATCCAGTCGATGTTCTCACCATAAAGGTGCAGGTCTACAAAGAAGTAGAAAGGATGCTCTTCCAGGGCCTTGATCATGGCCTTGGTCTCGACTTCGCTGGCAGCGGCTGGTCCGTGATAGTAACGGGCACCCGGTACATAGACGTGATTGGCGTTTGACCAGTTAAGCGGGAAGTTGCGGTTGAGGTCGACCCCATTGGAATTGGTCTTCCAGCCGTAAGGACCGGCTTCATAACCGGGCATTGGGATCAGGTTTTCGTAGTTCAGGGATGCGGCCATGCCATTCTGGGCGATGTTGACCCCATCCGGGTTAAGCATCGGCGAGATAATGAAAGTCACGTTATCCAGCACTTCCCTGTAGCTTTGTCCTTCATATTCTTCGTCCATGGCATAGCCGTAGGCATAGTTATCGATCAGGTACATGATAAAGGAAGTGGAGAAAAACTCGCAGCCATGGATGGAAGCATTGATAAAGACCGTCCTTTCACCATAGCCAAACTCGATCAGATAGAGATCCTTGCCTTCGGTGCTTTTACCAAAGGTTGTCGCTCTTACAAGACCGGGATAGTTTTGCTCAAGCAGACGGAGATCTTCTTCCATCATTTCATAGGTATAATCCACATAAGGATCGACCACCTTTTCCGGCCTTAGATCCTTGCTCATTTCATAAACATGCTCATTATCGAATCTTGCGTCGTATTGTGCCAGATCGAACCTGATCGGTTTAAGGGAAATAGCAAAACAGGTGCCATACTTGGTAAGGATTAATCCTTCATCCCTTGAAATATCGTTTATAGCAACATATTCCCGATCATTGATGGTATATATCTCAGGATCTTCGATCTTAAACAGATCGATAGCATCTTCAAGTCCCAGATAGGCCTGATCATCCTTAATGATCACAGGCTGATTCAGGGATACCTGCTTGTCATTTTTATAGATAAAGTCGTTATCTGCTTTAAATACGTAGCTGCGGTTGTATTGGGCAATATATATGCCAAGTGCCGTTATCCCTGCCAAAAGAACAAAGACCATATACCATCTTTTTCTAAACATGGTTTAAGTATAGCATTTTCCGATTGTGTGCTATAATAATCGCACTGGGGGTGTTTTGGATTCGACAGGTTAAGTTGGATCCGGTAAGCAGTGGAGTGGTTACCTAATAACCAAAACAAAAATAAACGGAAACAATAGATTAGCTTTTGCTGCTTAATTACCGACTTTAGGTTTGTAGCATGATTCAGGCAGGAAGCCTGTAACTGTCTGTCTTATTCCTTAGGCTAGATGAAGCAAGGAATCCCATCCTTGTCATTCGAAAAGTAAACGGGAAAATTTAACGATGGTCGTTAAAGCCGTAATCGTTATCTTATCTGAAGTTTAACTAAACTGTAGAAAGTCGGATGTGGGACTTCTCTTGGACACGGGTTCGAGACCCGTCACCTCCACCAAGTAAAATATAACAGGACTGAATAAGTCCTGTTTTTGTATAATGAATATAGGAAGATCAATCGATTGAAAGGTATAATACATGGAATACATCAGAGTAACGAAAGAAAATCTGGAGAAAGAACATATCTGTTGTGCCATCTCCAATAATAATGATATTCAGGTCTCGTCTAAAAAGGCCTGGCTGGAAAAGCGGTTTGACGAAGGTCTTGTGTTTTTGAAAAGTGTTGAAAGAGGCAAATGCTTTATCGAGTATATCCCTGCAGAAAATGCTTGGAATCCAATCGATGCAAAGGGGTATATGTACATCGATTGCCTGTGGGTATCCGGATCATTTAAGGGACATGGCTATTCAAACGATCTGCTTAATGCATGCATAAACGATAGCAAAGAAAAAGGTAAAAAAGGCCTCTGCATACTAAGCAGTGCAAAGAAAAAGCCGTTTCTTACTGATCCGAAATATCTGGCCCATAAGGGCTTTACGGTGTG
>JAFWFB010000031.1 GCA_017512625.1 Erysipelotrichaceae bacterium | reverse complement strand
TATCCTCTTTCTTCCATCATCTGATAGGTATGTTCCAGAAGGATCAGGGAAGAAACACCTTCATATCTTGGATCGGTATCCGGGAAGTGGGTACCGATATCCTTAAGGCCTAAGGCACCGATGATCGATTCGATCACCGCATGGGTAAGACAATCCGCATCTCTGTGTCCCAAAAGGCCCTTGTAGTGCGGGATCTCCACGCCGCCTAAGATCAGCTTGCGTCCTTCGACCAGACGGTGGATGTCCTTGGATTGACCGATCCTGATCATCTTATTCTTCGGTCAGGGAGAAGATCGTAGTGTGAGTCTTCTTCTCGCCTGCCTTTAAGATCGGCTTGATGAAGCAATCGTAATTGATGGCATTAGGCACGTATCCGGTCTCGAAGCAGATAGCCGGACGCGGCTTGATCGCATTGGTGGTATAGACGTGCATGTCAGGCAGATCAGTCGATACCGTAAGCATCAGACCATTGTGTTTCAGATAGGCAACGGTCTTCATTTCCAGATTTTCAAATACGAAAGTATGATCGATGCCATCAGCCAGGGCTGTATCTTCATCTGCGATCGCCAGATTGTCGCCCAGTCTTCTGAATTCACGGAAATCAAAGGCGCTTCCTTCAACATCCTTGCACTGATCAAGTGTCAGTGATACCGCATCCGTCTTGGCGATCTTATCTGTCGGGATCTTTACCAGATGATCTTCAACGGAAGCATCTGGTCCCAGGTTGAAGTAACTGTGATTGACGATATTGAATAAGGTATCCTTATCGCTTAGACCGCTTACGATGTATTCCAGATCATGGCCATTAAGACGGTAGGTAACTTCCAGTTGTAGATTACCCGGATAGTTTTCTTCCATGTCCTTGGAATAGTAAGTCAGGGTAATGCTGCTTGGGGTGTATTCCTTGACCTCGAAGATCTTGAAAGCAAAACCTTCCTTGCCGCCATGCAGGGAATTAGGACCATTGTTTACGAATACATGATATTCCTGTCCGTTAAGGCTAAAGGTACCATTGCCGATACGGTTGGCACAACGGCCAACGGTAGCGCCACGGAAAGTATGTCCTTTGACATAGCCTTCAGCATCCGGATAGTTTAAGACGATATTCTGTCCGCTTTTCTTGTCGATGAAATCGACCAGGGTAGCTCCCATCGTCATGACGGAAGCTTTAAGGAATTCGTTTTCCAAACGATAGAGACTGACTTCTTTGTCAAGATAACTGCCAAATTTTTCCATATTATCACTCCTTATCTTTTAAATATTTATCTCTAACCTGATTTAAGATATCATCCAGAACCTCTTTGGTAGTCATGGCACCATTGATCGAACCGACATAGCTGCCATCCGGACCGAAGAAGTAAGAGGTAGGGTAGCCATAAGGCTTAAAGGATGCGAAAAGGGAACCGTCATCGATCAGGATCGGGATCGTCAGATCCTTGCCATACTCGATGATATCGGTACCATCGTTATTATAGATGTCGCTCATTACCATGAAGAAGACGACATCATCGTATTTATCGTAATTGGCACTAAGCATTTCCTGCTGGGCAGCACAATACTGACACCAGCTGGTAACAAAGGAAAGACAGACATATTTGCCCCGATAATCGCTTAGGGTGTGCAGATTGCCAAACTGATCAGTTCTGGTAAAATCAACGGTCTCTGCCTCTTTGGCCTCGCTTTGGGCCGGTGCTTCACCCAGTTTCCTGATCCCTTTGGCGGAATCATAGATCATGTAGCAGCCTACCAGGATGATGACGATGGCCAGGATCTTTTCCAGGGTGAATAAGGCTTTCTGGTATTTCTTAAGAAAGCTATGCAGGTAATTGTATAAAAGGCCAACGATCAGAAATGGCAAAGCAAAGCCCAGACCATAGATCAGGATATATAAGGCGCTTAGCGGGTCGAAACTGGTAAGGGAAAGGGTCAGGATACCGGTAATGATCGGACTGATGCATGGGGTCCAGCTGAGTGAATAGACAAAGCCCAGGACATAGGCCTTGATAAAGGTCAGATTCTCGAAATCAAATTTAAGCCGTTTTTCGCTGTTAAAGATCTCGATCTTTAACGCTCCTACCATG
>JAFWFB010000030.1 GCA_017512625.1 Erysipelotrichaceae bacterium | reverse complement strand
TGTCCAAGCTGGAAGGATCAGGATAGCCAGGTTATCTTGCTTTCCTGCTTGTTTACCAGACGGTAAATGTTCGGGATGTGCTTAAAGACGATCAGTAATGCAGCCAGGATCAGACAGATCTGGATGCTGCTATCCTTGGTGATCAAAAAGGAGATCACGGTAGCGGAAATGATCATGACGATACTGGAAAGAGAGACATATTTGGTTAGTCCCAAAACCAGTACGAAGAACATCATTGGTACCCACCAGATAAAGACGATGTCTTTCAGGATAAAGGTACCGATACCGAGAAGGAAACCGATGCTGCTGGCAACTGATTTGCCACCCTTAAAGTTCAGATAGAACGGGAAGGAGTGACCGATCAATACCATCAGTCCGGCGAATACGACCGCTTCGTTGGCTACGGCATTGGTAAGTGCCATGACCAGGTAAGCCTTAAAGACGTCAAAAACGATAACGATCGCTCCGATCTACTTGCCTAAGACTCTTCCCGCATTGGTACCGCCCAGATTCTTGGAACCCTGGGTACGCAGATCAGTATGATAGATATATTTGCTAATCAGGTAGGCTGGATTAATCGAGCCGACCAGATAACCGATAATACTGAAAACCAGAATTAAAAAGTATTTCATTTTAAATCACCTTACTTATCAATTTTAGCGATTATTTCGATTTCAATCAATCCGTCTTTAGGCAATCTGGCTACCTGGATGCAGGATCTTGCCGGATAAGGTTCAACGAAGAATTCAGCGTAAATACCGTTGACTAAGGTAAAATCGTTCATATCCTTTAAGAAGATCGTGGTCTTGATGACATCTTTATAGGAAAGGCCGTTTTCTTCCAGAATGGCGCCGATATTGTAGAGCGACCTTCTGGTCTGGGTAGTGATATCAGCTGCGAGTTCGCCACTTTCCGGATCGATCCCGAGCTGTCCGCTGGAATACAGGAAACCGTTATGGATCTGATAAGCCGAATATGGTCCGATAGCTTCTGGATATTTCATTGTAGTTCCTCCTGATATTTACAACTTAATAATAAAGCAACATCACCGTTTTTGTACTTATTTATCTAAATAAACTACAGCAGCCATTGTCTTAGCGAAGTGGTCAGAGTCATTAAAAACCTTAGGCTTTTCTTTTCCAAAAGGCTGATCCTGACAGATTTTTACTGAAGAAAAGGCTGAGATAATTGATATAATCATATGTATGAATAACGAATACAATGCCAGTTCCATTCAGGTGTTGGAAGGACTAGAAGCAGTACGCAAAAGACCGGGTATGTACATCGGTTCCATCGATTCCCGCGGTCTGCATCATATGGCTTACGAGATCATCGACAATGCAGTCGATGAAGCCCTCAATGGATTTGGTTCCAAGATCAGGATAATCATCAATAAGGATGAATCCCTAACGGTAATCGACGAAGGCAGAGGAATGCCGGTCGATATGCACTCCAGCGGCAGGTCTGCCTTGGAGGTCATTTTTACTGTACTGCATGCCGGAGGAAAGTTCGGCAATGATAATTCATATAAGACCAGTGGTGGTCTGCATGGTGTTGGTGCTTCGGTAGTAAACGCTCTTAGCGAATGGCTGGAAGTGGAAGTAAACCGTGACGGCCAGCGCTATTTCATGCGCTTTGAAAACGGTGGCGAATTAGCCACTCCTTTAAAGGTCATCGGCAAGACCAATAAGACCGGTTCCAAGGTCACCTTCAAACCGGATAAAAGGATCTTCACCAATACCCTTTTCAATTTCGATACGCTTTCCACCCACTGTCTGGAACAGGCCTTTCTGCTTAACGATATCGAGATCGAACTGACCGATCAAAGAAGCGACAAGACTGTCTCTTATCACTATCCGGATGGCTTAAGTGCCTATATAAGCTATCTTAACGAAGATAAAAAAGTGCTGAATGACCCGGTATTCATTGAAGGTGTATCCAACGACATCAAGGTCAACATCGTCTTCCAGTATACTGATACTTACCAGGAGAATACCTATTCCTATGTCAATCTGGTAAGGACCAGTGATGGTGGTACCCATGAGGTCGGTTATAAAACCGCCTTTACCAAAACGATCAATGACTATGCCCGTGCCCATGGCATCCTCAAGGACAAGGATAAGAATTTCGAGGGATCGGATGTCCGTGAAGGACTGACTTCGATCATCTCCTTATCGATCCCGGAAAACCTGCTGCAATTTGAAGGCCAGACCAAGGGCAAACTGGGGACTCCGATCGCCAAGAATGCGGTCGATAGCATCGTCAGTGAAAAGATGTCCTTCTATCTGCAAGAACATCATGATATCGCCATAAATCTGATCAGCAAGATCCAAAAGGCTTCGATCGCCAGGGAAGCAGCCCGTAAAGCCAAGGAAGAAGCACGTAAAGGCAAAAAGAACCAGAAAAGCGATAAAGCCTTAAGCGGCAAGCTTGCCAATGCCCAATCCAAGGATTCTTCCAAGCTTGAACTGTTTTTGGTGGAGGGCGATTCCGCCGGCGGCAGTGCCAAGCAGGGAAGAGACAGCAGTTTTCAGGCCATCCTTCCTTTAAGAGGAAAGGTCCTCAATACTGAAAAAGCCAGCAACAGGGACATCGAAAACAACGAAGAACTATTTACCCTGATCCATTGCATCGGTGCCGGATATGGCCAGAATTTTGATATTAAAGACATTAATTACGATAAGGTCATCATCATGACTGATGCTGATATCGATGGTGCGCATATCCAGATCCTGCTTTTGACCTTCTTTTACCGCTATATGCGCCAGATGATCGAGAC